>CAYOEE010000026.1:0-12431 GCA_964402935.1 uncultured Alistipes sp.
CTTCGATGCCGACCTCGTGGAGCTGGTGGCCAAGCAGGTGGCAACCCTCTCGAAGGATATCACCTCCGAAGATTCGATCGACAAGGAGATTCTGCACCGCATCAGCGCCCTGCAAGAGAGTACGATGTCGCTGCGCGAGAATATCTTCGACCGCCAGCGTGTCCTCTCGGGCATCTTGCGCTCGGAGCGCTTCCCGCACGATATCTACCCCCGTCTGCAACTGATGATCAAAGACGTAAACTCGCTGATCAGCCATGCCGACTTCTCGACCCAGCGTCTGGACTACATCCAGGATGCCGCTCTGGGTTTGATCAACATCGAACAGAACGAGATCGTCAAGATCTTTTCGGTGGTAACCGTGATCTTCATGCCGGCGACGCTCATCGCCTCAATGTACGGCATGAACTTCAAGGTGATGCCCGAGCTTGATTGGCAGCTCACCCTCTCGAACGGGTGGGTCGTCCCGCTCGGCTACCTCTTTGCCATCGGATTGATGATCCTCTGTTCGGGTTTTACGATTTGGTATTTCAAGTACAAGAAATGGTTGTAAATCAAAGAAGTGGGGCTGCTCAACAAATGTTAAGCAGCCCCACTTCTTTAGAGGTTCTATAAACCCGAACTACTCCGTCGCAACCGTCTCTGCCGACTTACGGCGCACGACAATCGCACCGTTTCCACCTCGCACGCCATACATCGCGGCATCCTTCATCACCACGACATAGGCCACCTGGTTGAGCTGGATATGGTCGATCGACTTCACCTCCAAATCATCCACGATAAAGAGCGGAGCGCTGTTCTCGTGGAAGGCGGCACTTCGAATCGTGACGTGCATCGTGCCCGTCTCGAAATCTTCGGTCACCGACAGACCCGGAATCATTCCCGACAGAGCCGAGAGAATATCCGTACAACCGGTCGCCATCAGCTCCTCGCCCGTGATGCGGCTGTTGTAGCCAACATACTCACGCTGACCTACATAGCCCATGCCGTAATCGAGCAGCGACTGCGACTCCTCGCTCTCCACTTTATCCACATTGTAGATGCGGATTTTCATGCTTCGCTTGCCCTCGACGGGGATCAAATAATCCTGCTTTTCGTAGCGGATATGCAGCGTATCACCCGGCTGTACATTCGTCAGACCGAAGCGTCCCTTGCGGTCGGTTTGGGCATATTTTGCAGGATCTTTTACATAGATACGAATGTTGCGGGCGGGCTTGCCGTCGTGCCCGAGCAGCAAGCCGTTGAAGGGAACCGGGCCGTTTTGTGCCGTGGCCGAGAGAGCCACAAAGAGAGCCACAAAGAGCAACGTGAGAAGAGTGAAAAAACGTTTCATAAAGATGGGATTTGGTGCGAAGTTACAAATTATAAACGAATTTTCAAACTACTACTACTGATAGCGGTGCGACAAATTCGGTGCAGCCTTTTGGTTGCCCGTCAGTGGCCTTAGTGGCCCCAGTGGCCCCAGCCCCAAAAAAACGCTGACCGCTCATAGGCCTCATAGGTCCCATAGGCCCTTATAATTTTGAATTCTACATTTTGCATTTTCCATTGCTTCTCTCTCGCGCACACGCACACGCAATATTTCTGCGATTTTCGCTTCGCTTCTCGGGTATTTTCGCTATCTTTGCAAGATAGATTGGGATAGTATGCTCGAAAAATTGGCCAAACAGACCGCCATCTACGGCGTCAGCACGATTCTCGTGCGATTCCTGAGCTACCTGCTCACGCCTTTCTACACGCGCGTGTTCGGGCAGGAGGCTTACGGCATCGTCACGGATATCTATGCCCTGATTCCGTTGGCACTGACGCTCCTGACGATGGGCATGGAGTCGAGCTACTTCCGCTTTGCCGCCAAGGCCGACGAGGCACGAGGCGACGTAAAACGAGCCAAAGAGCGCCTCTTCACCACCACCTGGGCCGTTACGACCCTGGCGGCCGTCGGTTTCGTGGCGCTGGTGATGCTCGCACGCACGAAGATTGCCCTCCTGATGGGCGAGGCGTATGTAGCCCATCCGGAGTATATCTTGTGGGTGGCGCTGATCATCCTCTTCGATGTGTCGTCGGCCATTCCCTTTGCGCGCCTCAGGGAGGAGCGTCGCTCAATGCTCTTCGTGGGGCTGAAGCTCGTCGGCGTGGTAATCAACGTGGCGCTGGCCTTTACGTTTGGTGCCGTGGGGCTGTTTGCCACCGACTTCGGGGTGGGATGGGTTTTCATAGCCAACCTGGCGGCAAGTGCCGTCACCTGGCTCTGGCTCTTGAAGTGCACCTCATGTCGCAACTACTCCTTTGACGGAGCGTTGCTGCGACGCATCCTCGGCTACTCGTTGCCGTTGCTCATTGGCGGGCTGGCCGGTACGGCCAACGAGTTCCTGGATCGCCAGCTCATCAAATACCTCGTCCCCGAGGGGGCGATGGCCGAGCTGGGTATCTACGGAGCGATCACGAAGATTGCCGTGGTGATGATGCTCTTCTACCAGATGTATCGCCTGGCGGCCGAGCCTTTCTTCCTCTCGAACTTCAAGAAGGAGGAGTTCAAGGAGATGAACGCGGCGGCCATGAAGTACTACCTGATGGCCTCGATGGTGATCTTCCTCGGCATCGCCCTCTTCCGCGATCTCTTTGCCCTGATCGTGGGACGGGACTTCCGCGAGGGCATCCACATCCTGCCCGTGGTGCTGATGAGCAACGTGTTGGCCGGTGTGTGGCTCAACCTCTCGTTCTGGTACAAGCGCGAGGAACGCACCTCGCTCGCCATTGTGGTCACCGTAGCGGGATTGCTGGTTACGCTCCCCGCAGGTTTTGCCCTGATTCCCGCGTTGGGGTACTACGGAGCAGCCTGGATGCGTTTGATGAGTGAAATGACGATGGTCGGCGTAAGCCTCTACCTCACCTGCCGCTACTACCCCACCCCCTACCCCTGGTTGCGGATTGCGGAGTATGTCGCAGTGGCGCTCCTGCTCTTTGTTGTGGCGGAGCGAATCGCGGGGACGGAGTGTTCGCAACCGCTGTTGTACGCAGTGAATGTAGCCCTCTTCGGGGGTTATCTCGCCTACCTTGTTTGGCGCGACAAGATTGATTTGAAAGGGATGGTCAAGGCCGTCTTGAAACGAAAATAGCGAAAGAAGATGCAGTTTAAGGATATCATCGGACAGGAGGAGCTGAAAGGCCATTTGGTTCGCTCGGTGGATCAGGGGCGCATCAGCCATGCCCAGCTCTTCACCGGCACGGCCGGTCAGGGGTCGCTGGCGATGGCTGTTGCCTACTTCCAATACATCTGTTGTCGCCACCGTCACGACGGTGATTCGTGTGGCGAGTGCCCCGACTGCCGACAGATTGCCACTCTGGCTCACCCCGACCTGCACCTGGTCTTTCCGGTCAATAAGCAGGGTAAGAAGTCGGGCGAAGCGATGCTCTCGGACGAGTTTCTACCCCTCTTCCGCACCCTCTACGAGGAGCGCAAGGGTTACTTCTCGCCCCGCGAGTGGTACGAACGACTGGATTTGGGCAAGACGCTCAAGGGGATGATCTCGGCGCGCGAGGCGGACGAGATGATCCGCAAACTCTCATTCAAGAGCTTCGAGGCGGACTACAAGGCGATGCTGATCTGGTTGCCCGAAACGATGAACGAGGAGGCAGCCAACAAGATCCTCAAGATCCTCGAGGAGCCGTGGGAGAAGACCCTCTTCCTGCTTGTTTCGGAGCAGCCGATGCGCCTTTTGCCGACGATTCTTTCGCGCACACAGGAGGTCTCGGTCGGTCGCATCGACAAGGAGGTTTTGGCCCGCCTGGCCACGGAGGAGGGGGTAAGCGATCCGTTGCAGGCCCGCAACATGGCTCGTCTGGCGGATGGCGATCTACTCGAGCTACGCCACCTGCTGACGGGTGAGAGCGACCAGCAGCGCAAGGAGAATTTCGACCTCTTCTGCTCGATTATGCGCCTGAGCTACAACGACAAGCACCTGGAGCTGATCTCCTGGGCCGAGGAGGTGGCCTCCCTTTCGCGCGAGCAGCAACGCGGCTTCCTGCGCGATGCGGCACGCCTCTTGCGCGAGAGTTTTATGCTCCATGCCGGCATGAACGACATCTCCTACCTGTGGGGCGAGGAGCTTAGCTTCTGCTCCAAATTTGCCCCCTTTGTGGGTGTTGAAAATATCGAACCGCTGCTTGCCCAGATCGAGACGGCTCAGGCCCAGATCAACCAAAACGGCAACTCAACGATTGTATTTACCCATTTTGCCCTGGCGGTGAGCAAAATGATTAAACATTTGTAATTCAATAGACGACCATGGCACGAGTAGCACTTCTTATGGGAGGCAACGAGGGTGACATGAAGCGCACCCTGCAAACAGCCCAACGCCTCATTAACGAGCGCGTGGGCGCCGTAATGCGTTGTTCGCATCGTTATCAAACCGAGGCTTGGGGCTTTAAGGCCACAGAGCCCTTCACGAACCAGGCGCTGGAGATCTCGACCGACCTCAGTCCCATCGAGGTGCTGGATGCCGTCCAGCAGATCGAGCAGGAGCTGGGTCGCAACCGCGCTGCCGAACAGGTCGAGAAGGCCGCCACGGGAGCACGCTACTCGTCGCGTCCGATCGACATCGACATCATCTTCTACGGCTCGGAGATCATCCGCGAGGAGCGTCTTACGGTACCCCACCCGCTGCTTCCGGAGCGACTCTTTGCCCTGCAACCCCTCGCCGAGATCATGCGCACGTTCCGCCATCCCGAGACGGGCAAGAGCGTAGGCGAGATGTTCGATGCGCTGCGCACCACCGAGGTCGTTGCCCAATAGCATAAGAAGATTAAGAAGATGAAGAGATACCTGTTGAGTGCGCTTACGGTGATGTTGCTCGTAAGCGGATGTTTCAAGGATGTGGAGGAGAATACCCGCTACCTCCTCAAACCCCTTGTGCAATACACCTCGGGCGGTGTAAACGAACCGCTCGAAGGGGTCTTTGGTTACGCCTTCGAGGCCGACACGACGGAGTGGACCGTGTTGAGCTGGGAGGATGCCGTGCATGGCATCATTTCGCGCAAAGACAACCCTTCGGAGCAGCTTGCCGTACCCCTGGCCGAGGCCCTGCCGAGCACACTCGAAGGGATGGAGAACCGCATCGAGCTCTCCCTCCCGCCGCGCAGTGTGATGCTGCTGATGGTCGATCCTGCAAACCGCCTCTACGCCTACACGCAGGTCGAGATGAAAGAGAACATCGGCAACCTCTACGTCACGCTGATCTTCAAACCTTGGAAGGAGGCCTCCTCCTGGAAAGAGGGATGGAGCTTCTACAACCCCTTCTTCGAGCCGACCATTACGGTGGAGAGCTTCGTGAAAGTGGCTGCCGAGAGTGCTCCGAGCGGTGCACAGGAGACCATCCCGCAGGTGAAGGTGATGGCCTTTGCCGCCGATACGACCGAGTGGCGCATCGCCTCCTACGACGATGCCGTGGGTGGTATGCTCACCTCGAAGCAGGATTCGCTTGTTACCCGTTCGAATCCCGAATTCAACGGCTACGAAACGAACGAGAAGGGTACGTTCCGCATGAAGGTCAGCGCCTCGCCGCTGATGGTTGTCGTCGTGGATCGCACCCACCGCCTCTACGCCTACTCGAAGCAGACGATCGACTTTACCGATCCGACGCTCTCGCCTACCTTCTCACTCCTCTTCCCCCTCTGGCAGACGAGCTGGATCACGGAGCAGGAGGGTTGGCGCGTCGTGAACCCCGAATACGAACCCACGGAGGAGCAGACCCCCGCCACCGAATAACGAATTGCGATGTTACGATTTAAGAACCCCATAAACCTCCTGCGCACAGCCGTAGCGGTACTCTTTGCAACGGCTTTCCTCTGCCGTTGTGCCACGATCGGCTCTCCGACGGGAGGCCCGAAAGATTCGTTGCCGCCCGTGATTGTCAATCTCACGCCCGACAACTTCTCGACCAACCGACCCCTGACGGGCCACGAACGCATCCTGATCGAGTTCGACGAGTATGTCCAGATCAAGGATCAGCAGAAGGAGTTCTTCACCTCGCCCGCGATGAAGAAGAAGCCCCTGATTACGCTCAAGGGCAAAGGCATCGTCGTGCAGCTGCGCGATACGCTGGAGCCGAATACGACCTACGCCCTGAATTTCGGAGGTTCGATCCGCGACAACAACGAGAACAACCCGCTCAACGCCATGCGCTACGTCTTCTCGACGGGTCCCGAGGTCGATTCGATGATCGTTTCGGGCTACACGGCCGACAGCTACAAGGCCGACTCCGTGTCGAAGAGCTTCATCTGGTTCTTTGCCGCCGACTCTGTGGAGCAGGTCATCGACCACGATTCGACGATCTTCAAGTACAAGCCCGACGTGATTGCCCGCGCCGAGAACAACGGCATCTTCATCGCCCAGAACCTCAAGCCGATCCCCTACCGCGTCTATGCCGTGCAGGATAAGAACGACAACCAGATGTATGAGCCGGGGACGGATCAGGTCGGCTTCCTGAGCGAGGTGATCAACCCCGCCGAGCAACCCGACTTCGCCATCTGGTACGACTCGTTGCGCCTCTACCCCTCGGCCGAGCCGCAACTCTACTTTCGAATGTTCACCGACCGCGCTTTCCGTCGTCAGGTGCTCCAGGAGTCGAAGCGTCCCCTGCAACACAAGGCCGAGCTCTTCTTCTCGGCATCCTTCCCCAAGATCAGCCAACTGCGTTTCGACAGCATCCCCACGGACAGCATCCTGATCGAACCGGTGACCGAGGGGCACGATACACTCAACCTTTGGTTCAATATGCGTCCGGAGGCGCTGCCCGATACGATTAAGGGCGAGATGATCTACTTCAAACACGACACGGCCAACGTCCTGCGACCCGATACGGTAGAGCTGAAGCTCTCGTGGCGCAAGATCGAGACGAAGGAGGAGGAGAAGGAGCGCGAGCGCATCGAGCGTGAGCGCAAAAAGGCCGAAGCGGCCGGTGAAACCTACGAAGAGCCGAAGAAGCCCAGCCCCTTCAAGCACAACATCCCCGAACGAGCCGAGATCAACCCCGAAAAGCACCTCTCGATCGAGTTCGACTACCCGCTGACGAAGATCGACTCGAGCCGCATCCTCTTGACCCGCACGCTCGAGGACGGCACGGTGGAGGATCACCCGCTGCACTTCGTGCAAGATACCTTCAGCATGCGTCGCTACGAGTTGCGAAGCGATTGGCAAACGGGTGGCACCTACACGCTCACCATCCCGGAGGGGGCGTTTGAGAATGTGGCTCGTGAAAAGAACGACTCGATCGTGGCCACCTACACGGTCTATGACCCCGAGAAGTATGCCGTGCTGCTTATTGATGTCCGATCGGCCGATCCCGAGGCCACCTACATCATCCAGCAACTCGACCAGGGCGGCAAGATGCAGCAGGAGAAGCTGAACGTAAAGGCGGGTCGCGTGCAGTTCAACTACGTCCCCATGGGCGAGATTCAGATTCGCGTCATGGAGGATAAGAATCGCAACGGCAAGTGGGATACGGGCAATGTCGTGGAGCTTCGTCAGCCCGAACGCACGGAGCTTTATGCCGACGAGGATGGAAAGACCCTCTTTGCCACGAAGGCCAATTGGGAGATCGAGCTGACGATCGACATGGATCGCCTCTTTGCCCCTGTGACCATGAAGTCGTTGCAGGAGATGCTCGACGAGCGCGAGCTGCAACGCCTCAAGCGCGAGTTCGAGAAGCGCGTCAAGGAGGGCCCGAAGCGCGGTGACGACCACAACCACGGCGGCAACAGCATGGGCGGCTTTGGCGGTGGCTTCGGTGGCGGCATGGGCAGCACGATGAATATGACGGGCGGAATGTTCAACCGATAACGCAAACTATGAAACGAACGACCATACAACTCTTTTTAATCCTCGGCCTGCTTCTTGTGAGCCTCTCGGCCACGGCCCAGCACACCTTTGGTGTCTATGGCGGTGGCGGCATGGCCAACGGCCGTTTCGAGCCGACGCAGGAGACCAAACCCATCTGGGGCACGATTACCTTCGGCGCTTCGTGGCGCTACTACTCCCCCCAGCGCGTGGTGGGCGGTGTGGGTGCCGACATGGAGTTTATCCAGCGCGGATTTAAGATCGCCACCAACACCTCGCGCGTGGATGATCCGAAAGATTACCTCTACTACACGCGACGGGTCAATTCGGTGATGTTGCCCATCATTTGGCAACCCCACACCTATATGTTCAACCGCCACCTGCGCCTTTACGGCGAGGCGGGTGTTACCTTCAGCTACAACCTCTCGTCGGATTACGAGATCGAGCGGTTGGAGGGTGGCGAAAAGGTGGTCGAGGAGGGCGATTACCACTTCTCGACCGTGCGCGACAACCGCTGGGGCTACGGACTTTGTGCCGGAGGCGGTCTGGCCATCCTGATCAACCGCTTCGAGGTGGTGGCGCGTGCCCGCTACTACTTCGGCTATTCGGATATCTTGAAAAACCGCAATAAGCACTACGACACGATCGAGGGCTTTACGCTCACCCCCCTGCGCTCACCCTTGGACAACCTCACCATCACGATCGGCCTCTCGTACCGCTTCAACAAAGAGGGCTTCGACAGCTGGAAGCCCCGCCGCAAACGCGAGAAGAACCGCGAAGTATTTGAATTTGCTCAATAATTTTTTTTGCACAATATGGAAACAACACGCCAACAAAAGGTCTCGAAACTGATTCAGAAAGACATCGCCGACATCTTCCAGAAGGAGGGCGCACACTTGGTGCGTGGTCTGCTGGTAACGGTCACCATGGTGCGCGTATCGCCCGACTTCGGCTACGCGAAGATCTACGTCAGCGTCTTCCCCTTCGACAAGCACCCCCAACTCCTCTCGACGCTTGAGGAGAACAGCTGGTTCATTCGTCGTCAGCTGGGACAGCGCATCCGCAACCAGCTGAAAGTGGTTCCCGAATTGCAGTTCTTCCTCGACGACTCGCTCGAATATATCGAGAACATCGAAGAGGCACTGAATCGCTAGCGATTCAAAATTCTTAATGAACAACGTATGCTCGCATCGCTCTTTGCACGGAGATACCTCTTTTCGACCAAATCACGCTCGGTGATCAACCTGATTGCCGCCCTGAGCGTGGTGGCCGTGACTATACCCGTGGCGGCGATGGTGATCCTGCTCTCGGTGACAAACGGCTTTGAGGGGTTGATCCACAACTCCTACTCGGTCTTCGATGCCGACCTGACGGTGCGCGCAAAAGAGGGGCAGAGTTTCCCGATCGAACGGCTCGACACAGCCCGCATCGCCTCGCTGAAGGGGGTTGAGAGCTACTCGCTGATTCTGGAGCAGAAGGTTCTCCTGGAGGCCAACGGCCACCAGACGACCGTCACGCTGCGCGGTGTGGATGATCGCTATCCGGAGGTGCTACCCCTCGACCAAGCAGTGAATGTCGGGGAGAGCAGCTACCGACTGGGGGAGCTGGAGCGCCTCGTGATGGGGCACGCCACGGCCTATGAGCTGGGCTTTCGCCAACTGCTCGGTGCACGGGTCAATCTCTATGCCGTGCGACGCGGTTCGTTCTCCTCGCTCGTCCCCTTTGCCAACTACGCCACCCGCCAAAATATCCCCGTCGTGGGACTTTTTGCGGTCGATTATGCCGCCGAGCGGGAGTACCTGATTGCCCCCTTAAGCCTGGCCGCGGAGCTGGCCGAGCGTCCGAACGAGGCCTCATCGCTGCTCATTCGGAGCGACCACGCATCCGCCGTCAAAGCGACCCTCACGGAGCTCCTGGGCGAGGAGTTCGAGGTGCTGGAGCGGGAGGAGTTACGCGCCTCGTTCTACCGCCTGGTGAAGCTCGAAAAGTGGGGCATCTTCTTCATCTCGCTCCTGGTGTTGCTGATCGCCTCCTTCTCGATTGTCGGGGCGTTGTCGATGCTCGTCATCGAGAAGCGCGAGGAGCGTGACACGTTGCGCGCGCTGGGAGCTACCGAACGGTTTATCCGCACCATTTTCTGCCGCGAGGGCTACCTGATCTGCCTCCTTGGTGGCGGAATCGGACTTGCGATCGGCATCACGCTGAGCCTCGCACAACAACACCTCGGGCTGATCCGTATGCCGGTCGAGACGTTCCTCTCGAACAGCTACCCGGTCACGTTGCAGGTGACGGATCTGCTGCTTATCGTAGTGGTCACGGCCCTGATCGGTCGGGGGCTTTCCACCCTCACCGTACACCAAATGTTAAAACACGAAAAGAGAATATGAAACGACTTTTAACCCTGCTGCTCGTTAGCATGTTGCTGCTTCCCACGGCCTGCAAACGCACGGTGATCATCCCCGACGAGGAGCTGGCACTGATCTTCCGCGATGCCTTCCTGACGAACGCCTACATCGAGCATAAACGCATCAAGGAGGATTCGCTGAACCTCTACGCTCCGATCTTTGAGCGCTACGGCTACACGACCGAGGATGTGCAGCTGACCATCGGCAACTTCTCGAAACGCAAGAGTGCCCGCCTGGGCGATGTGGTGGAGCGTGCCATCGAACTTTTGGAGGAGGAGGGATTGCGCTACGACCACCAGGTGGTGATTCTCGATACGATCAAGCAGGTGGCCCTGCGTAACACGCGGACCGTGCTCTTGCAGGATTCGCTCATCGAGGTGCGTCAGGCGAAAGATACCACCCTCGTTCACTTCGCATTTCCGGCCGAGGAGGGCGACTACGAGCTGACGTACAACTACCGGGTGGATTCGCTCGATAAGAATACCCGCCTGCAACGCAAGATGTGGATTCAGCGCAAGAATGGTTCGAAAGGCTCGTTGCAGATCATGAACCTGCAACGCAACCGCGACGAGCGCACCACGCGCACCTTCCATGCCGACTCCACGGCCGACTCGCTCCACCTGCAACTGCTTGTGCTCCCCGAGAAGCCGAAGCGCACCTCGGTGACGATCCGCAACCTGAAGTTGGTTCACACCCTCTCCGAACGCAAGGCGATTGAGGAGCTTTACCGCCGACAGCTGGGTATCCGCATCTTCGCCGACGAATTCTTTGGTGCCGCCCTCGAAAAGCCGCAACAAGTTGAGAAAGATAGCATCCAATAGGCTCCTCCGCCGAACGGGGCTGCTGCGCAATCCGCTCGTCAGGCTCAATGAGCAGGGCGAGGTGGTCGAGGTGCGCACCACCGAAAACCCCGATCGGGAGCCGTTCACCGAGTTTTACGCCGGTCTTTTGGTGCTCGGCCTGGATCGGGAGCAAATCGAGCAGGTACTCAAAAGCCGAGAGCCACTGCATGAGTGGCTCCCTGCGCTATTGACCGATCAACCGACCCTGCACCTCGTCACGGGGCTTGATCCGGCCTCTTTATGCGCCACCCCAAGCGTTCGGGTGCAGCGACTGAAATAAGCTACCCGACTACATCACCCTTTTCAGCCATTGCCGAGCCATGCGGTGATGGCCTGCCGGCGTGGGGTGAATACCGTCCCACATCCAATATTCGGGCATCACGTCGCCTTGCTGCTCCAGACGACGAAACAGGGCATGGAAATCGACCAATACCGCCCCAAATTCATCCGATAGACGACGCACCACCTCGGCACATTGCGCTACCGCTGCGGCTCGCTCGGCATAGTTCTCCGTGCGCGACAACCGCCCTGCCTGCATCACAAAGGGGGTGCAGAGCACCAGCCTTAGTTCGGGAAAGGCCTCGCGCGTGCGCGTTAAGTAATTACGGTATCGCTCCTCCCAGGCCTTGACGTCGAACGCCCCCGCACGCAGCGCACGATCCACATCGTTCGTGCCGATTAAGATCGAGAGCAGATCGGGCTTCAGTGCCTCCACATCCAGCGCCCAACGCGCCTCCAGCTCGGCGAGCGTGTAACCACTGATTCCGCGGTTCGAGCAGCGATACGCGCGTTCGGGATAGCGACTCTGCAACTCGGCGGCACAGAGAAACATATAGCTGTGGCCGTAGAGGTGATTTTGATCCTTTTGATTGCGCTCCTCGGCCGCGGCCATCGAACCGCCACTGCGCCCCCAACCACCATCGGTGATTGAATCCCCGAGCCACACCCAATGCAGCCCTTGCCCACACACCATACAGGGCACGAGCAACCACATAACCAGCAAAAATCCTCTACGCATACTTCGCAAATCTTTGATTACAAAGATAACCCTTTTCGCACAATTTCGCGCCATCGGCCACAAAAAGAGCGTAAGGAGCAAACGAATTTTAAGGGGTTTAGTGGATTGTTCATTTTTTGTTTCAAGCCGAAACCGAGATTTGAACTCAGTGATGCTGACGCATCCCGAGCAGGATCGGGAACTGTTTGACGCCCCCTAACCCCCTGGAGGGGAGAATTGCACCCCGCAAGGAGCCTGTCTAACAAGTTTTTTGTTAGATGGGCTTTTTATATTTGTGATGATTAGTATCTTTGTAGCACGGGCTATTTAGCTTCGTTAAGATAAAGGCAAGACAT
>CAYOEE010000027.1:0-12111 GCA_964402935.1 uncultured Alistipes sp.
AGCACTTCGTAACCCCCTCGGCAGCCGTCAGGCGGCAATTGAAGAAGATGTAGCCCACCTCCTGTTCCTCGACGGTCGAGGCGGCCGTGATATAGGAATCCGCGAGCGAGTGAATCTCGCAGTTGCTGAAAATTGCAGCCGCAGCACCGAAGATAAAGTCGGTCGTACCCTCGATGTAGCAATTCTCGAAATAGTTCCAACGCTCGCCACCGATCTTCTCGTTCGAATTGCCCGTGCCGCGCGTGTAGAGCGTATCCTGATTACCCAGGAAGCGACAGTTGCGGAAGCGGAGGTTGTTACCGAGCGTCTGCACAGCCACGGCCTGACCGACACGGCCGGCCGTATTCTCGAACGTCACATTATCCACCGTCCAATTATCAGCGCCGAAGTAGATCGTCGATGAACCGGATGTACCCATGTTGTGACCTTGGATATTCTTGCGATTGGCAAAGTCGTCCCACGAAACGACCGCCTTACCAACACCCTTCAGGTGCACGTTGCGCTTGGTCCAGGGGATTGAAATCTTCTCCCGATAGAGGCCCTCCGAGAGGCGAATCTTGAGCATTCCGTTGTTGTAGTCGGGGATCATATCCACGGCCTCCCTCAGCGTAAAGAAGTCGCCCGTACCATCCTTGGCCACCACCAGGTCGGCAATATCGAAGTGCTCGGCCAGGGCGGGGAGGTGCTCCTCGACGAGCTTGGCCACCATGCGCGAAATGACATGAGCACCCTGCACATTGAGGTGCGTATTATCCTCACGGCCATCGGGATAGAGGGGCGAAGTACCCTTCTTGACCCACATAAAATAGGGACGCGAAGGCTCATCGCCCAGCTCCTTGAGCCATGCCTCGGTCACCTGCTCCATATCAAGCATCGTAACATCCAGCTCCTCAGCTACCTGACGCACGCGGTCGGGATACTCGCCGTGGGTCTTGATCAGCTCGCCCTCGGCCGTGAAGTGACGGCGGGCAATCGGGGTCAAGAGCACCGGAATACCACCCTTCTCGCGCGTCTCTCGTACATAGCGACGCAGGTTTTCGGCAAAGACCTCGGGCACCGAGCCTACCTTCGGACGATCGACCTTCTCGTCATTGTGGCCGAACTGGATAAAGACATAGTCACCGGCCTGCATCTCGGTATAGATCGGCTTCCAGCGACCCTCCTCGCGGAACGACTTGGTCGAACGACCGTTCATGGCGTGATTCTCGACCACGACCGTCTCGTCGAAGAAGGCGCGGAAGAGTTGGCCCCAGCCACGCTCGGGATTCTGCTTCTCAAGATTCTTGTTGGCACAGGTCGAGTCGCCAATCAGATAGACGTGTGTCGGGCGCTGCTCCTCGGCCTGAGCAACCGCGAAGCATAGGAGCGCCAATGCTAAAAATAGTTTTTTCATTTTTTACTCTAATTTGGTATAGTTACCACCGACCGTTTGGGCAGCCGTAACATCCTGCACGAGGTAGTGCAGATAGATCTCAAAATTCGTGTACAGACCCTGCGGATCGAGCGTTTTGGTCGTCGCATCAGCCTTCGCAGGATTCAGTCCCAGCTTCTCCTCATAGTAGTCGGGAATGTTATCCTTATCCGTATCGGTCGTAGCACGCTTTAGCTCCTCGTCGGTAGCCGAAAGTACGGGGTATCCGCCCACATCGTCCGGCAGGTCAATGATACCGTTTTTCGAGCCGTTCGAGCCATTCTTGTAGAAGGTGCTCGCGCGCGTATGCGCCACATTACGCGTATCGACGGCATCGCGTTTGAGCGATGCACCGGCATAGTTGAGCACGGCATTGAAAGCATCCGCAGCCTGATGTGTCGTCACGGAGCAGGCCGTAGGATCCTTTCGAATGGGGAGCACCGACGACAGCCAGGTAATTTCGGGCTTCACCTGACTCATCGAACCCTCCACGAGCGGGAATCCCTTTCGGTTGTCGGCATTGAGTTGCGCACCCACCGAACTGGAGGCGTCGATCGAGGAGTCGAAATAGTTCGAGTTGCCATCCGTGAAGATATGGGCTGCACCCTCGTCGTAGGTTACTCCGCCGCTGCTATACATACCATCCACGTTGTAGAAATAGGAGCGACGCTTGCCGCCATTCTCCGAGCCTGTACCGTTCTTGTAGCTCGTACCCTTGCCGTTAATCGAACCCGGGCCCCACTTGTAGTAGTTGCCCACGAAATTCATGCGGGCACCCTCACCACCGTAGGCGGCATTGCTGCAAAAGTTATAGACCACATTGTTGCGGTAGTCGATCGAACGCTCCGACTGCTTGATGTCGTGCTCTGTATTGTTGGGATAGTAGGTATTGGGCGAGCCGAATCGGGGATTACGCGAGTCGTGGTTGGCCAGGAGGTTGTGGTGGAACGAAGCCGAAACGCCATCCCACACGCCACCGTAACCGTGCGAGCCCTTCGTATGGCCTCCATTGTGCAGCGACTCGGCCAGCAAGCACCACTGCATCGTGAAGTTTTGATTCGCGTAGAAGGAGGAACATTCATCCGTGGACCACGACATCGAGCAGTGGTCGATGATGATGTTTTTGTGGTAGCGTCCCCACAAGGCATCCAACCCGTCTGCATCGGCCTCTACGTCACCGCGCACACCCGGGCGGAAACGTAAGTAACGGATAATCACCTGATCGGCCTCCACCACCGTCGAATAGTAGCGCAGGCAGATACCGTCGCCCGGAGCGGTTTGACCGGCAATGGTCAGATTACCATTCTTAATTCTCAGGTTCGACTTCAACTCGATCGTACCGGCCACATCGAAGACCACCGTGCGCGCGCCCGAAGCCTCGACGGCGGCACGCAGCGAACCCTCGCCCGAATCGTTGAGATTCGTGACATGGATCACCCGACCGCCACGACCTCCCGTCGTAAACATACCGCCACCCTCGGCACCCGGGAAGGCGCGAATCACGCCATCCTCCTCCGAGGCGGGGAATTTCAACGTCGCAAGATCGGGCGTAGGGGTCGGATCGGGCTTCTCATTCTCCAGATAGAAGAAGGTGACATAGTCCGACCAAGAGGACTCGGCATAGCCTTTATTCGAACCGGGAAGTGCTTTGACACGCAGTCGATAATCGACACCCGAACGCATCGTAAAGCTATATTGCGTAGCTTTCACCTCCTCGGTTTTGGGCGAATACCCCTCCTCGGTCACTTCACAAAGATAGCTTTCGGCATGCGCTACGGACGACCAACGAGCCGTGGCTTGTGCACCGTTCATGCTTGCTACCGGCGCAGGTGTTGTGATGGGTTCAAGACCCGCATCCTCGCCCGAGCCGCTGCCACAGGCCACAAGGCCTATGGCAAGCAGCATCGAACAGAGTATTTTACTGTAGCGTTTCATGAAATTAAAAAAATCGGTTTACTCCAACTTGGTATAAACGCCACCGACCGTCTGAGCAGCCATGATGTCCTGCACGAGGTAGTGCAGATAAAGCTCGAAGTTGGTATAAAGTCCCTGCGGATCGAGCGTCTTGGTCGTAGCATCGGCCTTCGCGGGATTCAGACCCAGCTTTGCCTCGTAGTAGTCGGGAATGTTATCCTTGTCCGTATCGGTCGTAACGCGTGCAATCTCCTCGTCGGTTGCCGAGAGGGTCGGCCAACCGCCTACGGCCGTCTGCGTATCAATGATACCGCCCGTCGAGCCGTTACCACCGTCCGTGTAGGTAGCCTTGCCGTTGCGGGCATCATCTACCAGGCGCACATCCACGGCATCACGCTTGAGCGAAGCACCGGCGTAGTCCAGCATACGGGCATAAGCATCTTCAGCCTTGTGGGTAGAGGTGTAGCACGAAGTTACGTCATCCTTCTTGATCGGTTGCAGCGCCGTCTTCTTAGCGCCTGCCACATCACCGACATCCGTACCGTTGTGCCAATAAATACCACTCCAATTGTCCGTATTGATCGACGATGCGTAGTCACCCGCATGGTAGTTTCCATCCATGTAGAGGCGTGCATAGTTGCGATCCGTATTGTCGTAGAGCGCGTAGGCATCCAGGAAGTATTTGCGCTCCTTGGAGGCCGGGCCGGGCTTATAGTAGTTGTTCACCATATTGAACCAACCACCCTCACCGCCATAGGTCGAGTTGCTACCCCAATTGTAAATCAGGTTGTTGCGGTAATCGACATGACCACGGTGGGTCGAGAGGTAGTCGCCATAGACATTCGGATGGTCAATGCGGGCATTTCGGCTGTCGTTCGAGGTCAAGATGTTGTGGTGGAACGAAGCGTTCTTACCACCCCAGATACCGCCGTATCCGTGGTTACCCTTGCCGTGTACCGAGGCGCGCAACGACTCGCCAATCAGACACCACTGCATCGTGAAGTTCTTGTTGGCATAGAACGAGGCGCACTCATCCGTGGACCACGACATCGAGCAGTGGTCGATGATGATATTCTCGTGGTAGCGACCCCAGATGGCATCGCCCTCGTGACCCTTGGCATCACCCATGCGGAAGCGCAGGAAGCGAAGAATCACGTTGTCGGTATTGACCACCACCGAGTAGTTGGCAATCGTGATACCGTCGCCCGGAGCGGTCTGACCGGCTACGGTCACATTCCCCTTACCGATTCTGAGTTCCGAGTTCAGGTAGATCGTACCACAGACATCGAAGACAATCGTGCGAGCACCATTCATATCGAGCGCAGCACGCAACGAACCCTCGCCCGAATCGTTCAGGTTCGTCACATGAACCACCTGACCACCGCGGCCACCCGTGGTGTACATACCGCCACCCTCAGCACCCGGGAAGGCACGAATCACGCCATCCTGCTCCGAGGCGGGGAGCTTCACCACAGCCGACACGGCGGCCTTCACGCGCAACGTAGCGAGCTTCAAAAGGGCGCTTTCGGTCGATGCGTAGAGCGTAATATCACCCTCGGAGGTGTAAGCCGGAGCGGTCACAACGACCTCCTGCTCCTTCACCTGCACGCGCCAACCCTCCGGGCGCTCGATGGCAATCTCGGAAATACCCTGCTGTTTCAGGGCAAAACTGCGCGTTTCGGAGAGGGTGAAGTTCTCTTCCGCCTCGGCCGTCAGCACAAAGCTCATGGCATTGACAAGCGGAATCGAAAGCGTCTCACCCGTCACCAAAACCACCTCCAGCGACATCCCGTCGGCCGATACGGCAGCCGAGCTGAAGTAGCTCACAGGCACTTTCGTCGGATCGGCCACAATCGGATCACCGCTGGGATCGAGGATGCGCTGCGGGCCGTTGCCGTCACCAAGGTCGATGGTCCAGAAGCCCAGCTCATCCACACCCAGCGTCGGGGCGCTACCCACAGCACCCGTCTGACCGACACCACCCGTTTCGCCCTGTTTACCCAAGCCCTGCACGGGGTTGCCGTCTGCATCAAGCAGGAGACTCCAAGTCGTGCCTCCATCGTAAGAGATATACCAATAGCCATCTGTCGGGTCGATCTTCAGCAGGGGCATCGCCACCTTGCCCATCTCGCCCTCAGGGCCTACGGCGCCCACATCACCCGTTGCACCCTTCGTTCCCGAAGTGAGCGTATAGGTCGTGCCGTTGCTGTACGTTACCGTCACTACCCCATCCTGCTCGGCGACGGAGGTGATATAGATCGCTCCCTGCATCGAGGCAACGAGCGAAGCGTAGCTGCCAAGGTCTGCGTTCAACCCCTGCAACGCCTGCTCCACAGCGGCTATGCGCTGTGCCAGGTCGCCCAGATCGCTCTTCAGGGCCGAGTCGTCGTACTCATCCGAGCAACCGATCGACATCGCCCCCACAGCGAGCATTATATATAATAGTATGCGTTTCATGGTTTGTACCTATTACAGATTACTGCTTATAGGTAATTTCGAACGAGATTACCTTACCGTCCTGATCGCCACCCTTAAAGAGGAACGTACCATCGTTTCCTGCCGTAAAGGTGTAAACGTGCTCAGTTGATGATTCGTTATCGTTCGACGAAAGCACCGTCTGCTCAACACCACCAATCTTCTCTACCATCGTAAATACATTACCCTTCTTGGAAGCCGTATCAATCAAGATCATCTTCACCGACACAATCTCGCCAAGCGTGGTCGTATTCTTTAGATAGGTTTGACCAGCCGTTTCGGCCTTGTAGAAATAGAATACGGGAACCTTCTCACCGGCACTATCAGCCGTCGTCGAGCGAACCACAAACGACTCGAACGTCACATTGTTATAGGTCCAGGTATTGGGCTGACCCGCTGCATCAATCAGTCCCTGCTTGTTACCCGGAATACCCAAAGCATCAGCAGTATGATCCGCAGCTGCCAGCGTCAGCGTCTTGACATCGCCCGTCGGGGGCGTCGAAGCCTCCGTGACGGTCAGCGTAGCCTCGCCGGCAGCCGACTCCGTGTAAGCCGTATCGGTCGAAACAGCTACCACCGTGAGTTTGTACTCACCCTTCACAAGCGCTTTGACATCCGCAGCGGCAATCGTGTAGGTTGCATCCGTTACGCTCGTCACAGCACCGCCGTTGAACGACACGTTGTACGACGTAGCATTCTCCACCGCAGCCCACGAAGCGACCACAGCCTGCTCCGTACCGGCCACTACCGAGGCGGGCGTAAGCGTTACCACGGGCGTAGCAAGGGGCGTGGTCGTCACCGTACCATCCACCGCAACCTCCATGCGAAGTACCACCGAAAGGCCGTTCTTCATCACCGCCAGGAGCGAAACATCCTTGGCCGAATCGGCCGTAGCGCGCGTAGCGGCAGTGGGAGCGGTTACATCGAGCGTCATATCGGTCAGCACCACCGTCCAACCGTCGGGATAGCCGATCACCTTGACCATATCCACCGTCGGAGCAACGATCGTGTAGCTCTTCTTCTCACCGGCTGCGAAGCTCTGCACACCCTCCACGGGGCTTTCGCCCAGGTAGAGCTGAGCTAACGCCTTACCGCCTACGGGAATCTCCAGCACCTCGGTCGTACCGGCCAAGACAACCGACAGCGTACCATTCTCGGCCGAATAGGTCACCGACTCGAAGACCGACTTGTAGGTTACGTTACCCGTACCCTCCGAAACAACGGCCTTGATCTCGTTACCGGCTGCATCCTTCATACGCTCGAAAGTCTTACCACCGTCGTAACTTACCGTCCAGTAGCCCTCTTCATCAACACTGAGCTGCGGCGTAGCACCCTGTGCGCCCTGTGCACCCTGTTCACCGGTAGCACCCGTCTGACCAAGCGCCGAAACCTTCTCACCGGCAGGATACTCCCAGGTCGTACCACCGTCGTAGCTCACCTGCCAATAACCCTCCGCGTCGATGCGCATCATGGGCGTACAAGCTGCACCCTCCGGGCCTTGCGGGCCGGTCTGACCCTGGTCACCCTTCTCACCGTTGGCAATCGTGTAGCTCTTGCCGTTCGAGAAGGTTACCGTATAACCACCGTCGGCATTTTCCGTCACCTTCGTAATGGCGATGCCGTTGGCAATGGCCTGCATGGCGGCAATATCGCTGTTGATCTTCTGGGCATCCTGCTTGAGCGAGGCAATCTGCTGCTCGAGCGAAGTGACCTTATCTTTCAGATCGTCAATCTCGTTCTTCAAAGCCGAGTCGTCGTACTCATCCGAGCAGCCTACCAACATCATGGCAGCTGCCAGAAAATAGAGAAGTCTTTTCATATGCAATGTGTTTTAAGGTTTTGTTTTGTTTTGTTTAGTTGGTCGATTAGTTGAAGGCTACCTTACCCTCCGACTTGGGCGAGAGCTGTGCGTTCTCGGCCGAAATCTGAGCCGAGCCGATCTCGATCTGCTCGTTGCGGCTACCCGTCACGGTCAGTGCGGTCTCCATACCCTCGGGGCAGATGAAGTTCTCCGTAGCAACCTGCTTGGCATTGTTGATTGCCAGGGCTGCACCCTGCTTCGGCACGATCGTTACATCCTTCAGGCTTACGTTGGTCGATTCGTTGATCTGCGCACCCGTCGTCGTGTGGAACTGGGCATTCTCCACCGTTACGTTCTCGACATTCATCTCCGGCAGACCGTTAAACAACATGGCACGACGAGCACCGTTGCAACGTACATCCTTGATCGAGATGTTGCGGAAAGCGGGCGTCGTCTCATCCACGGGCTTGAAAGGCATATCCGAAGCCTCACCCTCGTCGCCATCGGCCAAAGCCTCCGAAGCCGACTTGCCACCGTAGAAGAGATCGAACAGCAGGCCGTCCGTCAGGATGTTGTTCATCGTGATGTTCTCGATGAAGATATTCTCCACCACGCCACCGCGACCGCGCGTCGATTTGAAGCGCAGACCGACATCCGTACCCGAGAAGGTGCAGTTGCGCACGCTCACGTTCTTCACACCGCCCGACATCTCGCTGCCAACAACGAAACCGCCGTGGCCGTGGAAGACGATGCAGTTATCCACCACAACATTCTCGCAGGGGATACCGCGCTTGCGACCGTCCTCGTTCTTACCGCTCTTGATGCAGATGGCATCGTCACCGGCGTCGATCGACGAGTTTACAACCAGCACATTCTTGCACGACTCGATATCCAGACCATCGCCATTCTGGGCATAGGCCGGGCAACGAACCGTCACACCGTCGATCGTCAAGTTGGTGCAGATAGCCGGATGAACCGTCCAGCAAGGCGAGTTCTGGAACGTCACGCCCTGCAACAGCACGTTGTCGCAGTTGTGGATAGCCACCAACACGGGACGCAGGAAGTCGCGGATCGGCTCGAAGTCCTCCTTCGTCTTCATGTTCTCATTCACGTTCTGATCCGTGGCGCTCTTCTGACCACGGTAGTAGCTCTCGGTGGGAAACCAGTTCGTGCCATTGACAATACCGCCGCTGGCCACGAGCTTCTTCCAAGCCGACTCGGTCACCTTGCTCTGCTTCACCATACGCCAAGCGTCACCGCTACCGTCAATCACACCACCACCGGTGATGGCTACGTTCTTCACGTCACGCGCCGAGATGGGCGACTGCATACGCCAGGTATTCAGACCCTCGAAGATAATCTCCGTCAGGGGATAGAGCGACTGATCGGGGCTGAAGAGCAACATGGCATGGTTCGAGAGGTTGAGCTCGATGTTGTCTTTCAGAACGATCGGGCCGGTAAACCAGATGCCGTCGGGTACAACCACCTTACCGCCACCCTGCTCGGCCAGTTTGTCGATCGTAGCCTGGATGGCCTCCGTATTGAGGGTCATGCCATCACCCACGGCGCCAAAATCGACAATCGAAGCCTCGCGTGCGGGAATCGCGGGAAGCTCCACCTTGGGCATCTCGAACGGCAGGTTGGCATAGACATCAGCCGTCTTGTCACCCTCGCCACAGCAGCAGGCCGTCATCGCGGCAGCCGCCAAGAAAAGAATCGTGTGTTTGAATTTCATAGTGTTTTAGTTATTGATTAGTTTTTTGTTTCGGTTGGTTCATTTAGCGGATGCGCTCCACCTGAATCGGGAGGGCTGCCTCCTTGGCGTTCTCCAGCACGTCGCGCAGCATCTCCTCGTCCGAGAGATCGTTGAGCCACTCGCTCTTGCGCCAATTCATATCGAAGTGGTACGCAATCACACCCTCAGCGTTGGGCGTCAGCTGGTAGAGGTAGCTCAGTTTGTCATCCTCGGCCGAGAGAATCTTCACCTCGTCGGGCAGCGCCACGGCCAAAGCCACGGTCTCCTTGGGCCATTTCTCGTAGTCGTTTTCGGGGTGGTCCGAGCCAATCTGAGCCACGGCACGCTCCTCCTTGATCGACTGCGTATCGAGCATCTTCATCACGCCCGTCACGAACGTCAGGCCCTCGTACTCGCCCTCGATGAAGTTCTCGACCACGACGTCGCTATGGCCGGCATAGATCGTATAGCGCGAGGTCATATTCAGTTCCTTGCCACAGTAGTTCCAGCCCTCGACCTCCATCTCCATGATGGCACGCACGGGACCTTTGGCCAGCACACGCGCCTCACGACGCTTGAAGTCGGTGATGTGGATCATCTGCTTCTGCTCGGCATCCCAGCCCTTCAGCACGCCGAGACCGATCGAACCGAAGACGCGCAGGTTGTCGTGACCGAAGCCGGCCTCCAGCTGCTCGGGGGTCGAGTACCACATCGACTCACGCAGCTCCAACTGCTCCTTCTTCTTGCCGTAGGTATCGATCGTCTGCTTCTTGTCGAAATAGACGCGGTAAGCACCCTTCTCGGACTCGATAGCCGGGCCGTGGTGGTGCAGTTTGCGGTACATATCGTCCTTGAACGAGAAGAGCGTATCCTTCTCCTCGTAGGGGTTCTGCTCATCGCCCGTCTTCCACCACATCTGGGCGTTGGTGCGAGCCGGATACTCCTTCGTCGAAGCCTCCTCCGAGAAGATCACCGTAAACTCCTTCGTGCCCTCGACATCGGCCACAAAGGCAGCCTCCGAGAGGCACTTGTCCAACTGCGAGGCGATCTCCTCGCCATCGACCGTCACCGTTACCGACTGCGCCCAAGCGGGCACTTCACGGATCACCACCGGGCAATCCTGCTTTGCGCCCTCGACCACAACGCGGTAGGTGCGCTCCTCGGTCTGCGTGCAGCTGCAAAGCAGTGCCAACGCCAGACCGAACATTCCAAGTTTTTTCATTATTTCAGGGTTTTAATTAGATTTTCAAGCTCTTCGGCCGAGCGGATTGCCCCCTCGGGCAGATTGCCACGGAACGACTGCAACGCCTCGTGCGGCTGCAGGGTCACCTTCTCTTCATCGACCTTCGTAAAATCCAGCCCCAGCTCATCGGCAAAGAAGCGATAGACGGCCATGCGCTTATTCGGGCCGTAGTCGTGTCGTTCGTCCGCAAAGTGGGCATTGCGCAGGTTGTGCTGGGCGTTATAGAAACCCCAGATGCGGTGCAGGTAGGGCTGCTCCAGCGTGGGATAGGTATGCGTCCAGTCGCCACCGTCCGAGACCGTCAAGACGGGCTTCGGTGCCATCACAGCAGCCAGCAGTTCGGGCATCGACGAGCCACCGGCAGCCAACGCCACGGGGCGACCGCTCTCGCAGGGACAACCACCGTCGAAATGCGACACGAGGTGCACGACGGGAGCCAATGCCGCAAAACGACCATCGACCAAAGCGATCATCAGCGTATGCGTACCGCCACCCGAACCGCCCGTAGCGGCCATGCGGTTTACATCAACATCCTTGCGGGTGGCCAAAATCCAGTCGGTCACGACCTTCGACCACAAGACCTGCACCTGCATAGCGTAGGTAGCTTGGTGTGCCTCGATGCCGAGCTGATGTTCCGACTCGCCCCACGCCACGATATCCATATCGACCGCCACAGCGCCCATGCGGGCAAAGGTGGCCATGCGGTACTGCTGGTCGGCACGGTAACGCGCCTCGGCCCAATGGCCGGCAGGTGAGATAATCAGCGGGCGCTTCATCTTGCCCTTGAGCTTCGCCGTAGGGGCGTAGATCGTACCGCAGACATAGAGTCCGGGCAGGGTCTCGAGGGCAAAGTTTTGGGTCGTATAGCAGTCATGGGTGGTAACCGCTCCGGTATAGATCGCCGGATCGGCCTTCAGACCGCGCACAAAGGGATCGAGGTTGAGAATCCGAAGCGCCTCGCGCTTCACCTCCTCGGCACGCGCCTCCCACTCGGCACGGTTGCTATACTTGGCCGAGAGCCAAGCGAGCAGTTTCTCACCATCGGCAGGAACGCGACGGTGGTACTCGTAGGGCTGGACACGCACCGTGCGACCCTTCTGCTCCCACTTCAGATCGAGGGGCATCAGGACGTTGCGCAGGGTCTCGTCGAGCGAATAGGGACGGATGCGCGAAGCGGCATAGTCGAGCGTGAGGCTCTTGGGATCGAAGTTGCGGCAGTCGATCTTCACATCGAACAGGGTCGCCACCTCATCCAGCACTACCTCCAAAGGCATCGTGAAGGGTTTCTCGGAGGTTGCCAGACGGTCAGTCATGGTCTGCGCTTCGGCCACAGCCACCGTGCACCCAAGGGCGCATACACACGCGAGCGCGCGTGCAAAAAGTTTTAGTCTCATAGTAGGTTTAGGTATAATCAAGACAAAGATAGAAAAAAAAGTTGAAAGTTGAAAGTTAAAAAATTGAAAGTTGAACTTTACGATTAAGAAGCTGTTTGAATTTGTTTGCGAAATGATTTTACAGCTTTTTTGTGGCTA
>CAYOEE010000028.1:0-12045 GCA_964402935.1 uncultured Alistipes sp.
CATAGTATGTCCCATCCGCGCCTCACTTCGTTTAACCACAAATCTGCTCCTCTAAAATCGAAAAACGGTTGTGGTACTTACGATTAAAATGATATTAACGATCTTAATGAAATTAAGGAGATTAAAGAATCACTCCTTAATCTCCTTAAAATCTTTAATCTCTTTAATTCCCTTTCCTGCCTTTCCTGCCTTTCCTGCCTTTTCCGCCTTTTCCGCCTTTTTCGCCCTTTGCACCCTTTAATACAGGTTGTCGTACATCGACTGCGACTTGTCGTACTTGAGGTCTTGCAGCGAGGAGGCCTTCACACCGATATTAAAGCTCCAACTGCGGTGGAAGCCGAAGGGAATCCACGAGAAGGACATCTGCCAGCAGTGCAAATCGCGCGTGATGGAGATGGCCGAGGTGGTCAGCTTGTTGGCCTTGATGTCGTAACCGCCCTGGAACGTCAGACCCATCTTGGGGGTGATATTGACCGAGCCGTTGAAGCCCACGGTCTGTGTGATGTTCTTGCGGTAGCCCGTTGTACCATTATTTACATACGAGATCGAGTAATTGATCGCGTAGTTAAATCCGAAATTCCACGGGAGCGAGAAGTCGTAATAGCTTTGTGCCATGTATTGCCTTCGCAGCACGGGATCCATGTGCCCATAGGGGTCGTGGAAGGGGTTTTGGTAATCGGGTGGCAGGGTCGTGATGTCGTTCATGCTCTGCTGCGTGCGATCCTGGCTCGACTTGAATGTGTAGCCGAACGACCAGCCGAGCGATGTCAGGCGACCCGGGAAGAAGAGCTTGTCGATGCGTCTTCCCTCGGGCGTGACGCGGTAGGGATCGAGCGTTGTCGAGAAGTTGATGCCGAAGTTCTTAAAAAGGGTCGTGCGGAACGTCACGGGGATCGTCGAGAGGCGCATCGAGTCGGCCAGGAAGTTGTACGAGGCGCTGAGGCGGAACTCGTCGATGAGCTTGATCTTCTTCACGCCCGACGTATCGCGCTTCGAGAGTACCTTCATCTCCAGGTTCTGCGACAAGGAGAAGTTCATCGACATCGAACGGCCCGACGACGGTACGCCGTAGGCGTTGATCGCGTAGGGCGAGTAGGTTGTGAAGCGACCCGTCGAGTCGGTCTGGCGCTGGCGGTAGTAACCATACTTCGGATCCGAGAAGTCGGGGGCATACGAGAAGCCGAACGAGGGTGATATGGTGTGGCGAATAGCCTGGATCTTGCGGTCGCGCTTCTTCTTCGTGAAGTCGTACATACCGTAGATCGTCGTCGAGGTCGAGGCCGAGAGCGAGTAGTTGTAGAGACGGTAGAAGCCGTACTCGGGGGGCAGCGTGTCGGTCTGGTTCGTCGTGGGATTCCACTCGTACTCCTGGCGCTTGAAGTACCACTTCTCGTTGTAGTTGAACGAGGGGGTAAAGTTGATGTAGTTCAGGATGTTGAATGAGGCCGATACGGGGATTGAGTGCTCCACGCCGTTTTTCATGTTGTCGAACGTTTCGCGCGAGAGAATCTTATCCTCGGTCGTCGTTACCGAGTTCGTGAGCTTACCCGTATATTGCATCGAAATCTTCTCATACCAGCGATCCTTGCCCACCTTCTCCTTGCGTTTGAAGGGATAGACGCGCGACATATTGAAGACGACGGTAGGCAGTGTCACGGAGATCGTCTCGTTCTGCGAGTTCTGCGAGATGGCCATGTTGGCCGAGAGCGAGAAGGGAGTGCCTGCCCAATTCTTCGAGTAGGAGATCGACGAGTTGGTCTGCGTCGCAAGAATATCGTTCAGGTTCGTGGCCGAGTACTTGTTGTAGCCGCTCGTGGCAAAGTTCACCGAGGCCGAGAAGGTCGAACCCGGATTGGCCTTGGGGTCTTGCTGGTGTGCCCACTGGATGCGGAAGTTCTTCTGCTGGATGAAGTCGGGCTCGCCCTTTTCGCCGGTCTTGATGCTCGAGTACTGCATGTTGAAGCTGCCGCTGTACTTGTAGCGCTTGATGTAGCGCGAGGCGGCCGAGGCCTCCCACGAGCCGAGCGTGTAGAAACCGCCACGGATAGCCAGGTCGGCATGATCGCCCAGCGTGAAGTAGTAACCCAAATCGCGCAGGAAGAAGCCCTTCGAGTACTCCTCACCGAAGGTGGGCATCAAAAGACCCGACTTGGGGCCCGAGCTGATCGGGAAGAATCCCTCGGGAATACCGAGGAAGTAGATCGGCACATCCTCCATGACCAGGTAGGCCGGGCCGGTGATCACCTTCTTGCCCGGAATCACCTTTGCCTTGGTCATGGCCAGGTAGAAGTGCGGATGATCCGTATGGTCGCAGGTTGTGTATTTACCGTTTTCGATGTTGATCGTGTTGTCGGTCATCTTCTTCACCGAGCCACCCACCAGCCAGCCGTCGCCCTGCTGCGTGGCCACACCCTTGATCTTCGCCTTGCCCGTGTCGAAGTTGTAGGTGATCGTGTCCATCTTGTAGCTGGCATCGCCCTCGGCGTATTCGGGCTTCGTGCTGGTCCACTTGCCATCCACCGAGTCGGGCTTGCCGTAGGCATAGACCAACTTCGTGTTCATGTCGATCTGCATGTAGTCGGCCTTCAGGTTGCTCGTCTGGTAGGTGACGTCGCCCTGGTTATAGACATAGACCAACTTTTTGCGCACGTCATAGACCAGCGAGTCGGAGTTCTTACCCATGATCGGGTCTTCGAGGAACTGACCTGCCGGACGAGGCATCTTCGACGAATCGACGGCCATGCTGTCTGCCTGAAGCGAGTCCGCGTGCAACGTATCCGTGGTGAGGGTGTCCGTGGTCGCAGCGCGGGAGGCGCTATCGGCCACGGCGCGCTCGGCAATGCGACGACGACGAGCCTCACGACGCGCCTCACGCTCTGATTGGCGTGTTGTCTGTCGCGCGCTGTCCGCTGGCGCAAGCAGGCTCGATGCCTGTTGCAGGCTGTCCTCCAGGCGCACCTCCTCCAACAAACGGGGGGTGCTGAATCCGAAGACGAACTCAGCAATCAGCAGCAAAAGTGCCGATGAAAAGAGATATTTTATGGTTCTTTTCTCCAAAATCTTCTCGAATGTCCGAAATTTTCGTTACTTTTGCCGACAAAGTCGGCAAACCTCCCTGCGGAAGCCCTTTGGGGGCTGCTCCGAAGGGTGATTCAACCGACAAAGATAGAAAAAAAATACGAGATAGCCACATAAACGACCCCTTAAAAAATGCGCGCGCGAAACATTCTGACCTTTTTAGTCGCTCTTTTCACCTTTACGTCCCTCGTGGCGGCCGAACCGATTGCGGAGCACGGCATCCGTGTCGTGGTGCTCGATGCCGGTCATGGCGGGAACGATCCGGGCGCGGTGTATGGGGGCGTGAAGGAGAAGGATTTGACGCTGAAAGTGGTTCTGAAGCTCGGCAAGAAGATCGAGCAGGGGATGCCGGGCGTAAAGGTGGTCTATACGCGCACGACCGATAAGGCGTTGGCGCCTACCAAGATCGAGGATCTGCAAAAACGTGCCGATATTGCCAACAAGGCCGAGGGCGATCTCTTTATCTCGGTGCACGTCAATGCCGCCAAATCGACCTCGGCCAAGGGTGTCGAGACGCTGATCATGGGCGAAACTCCCAAGGAGCAGCAGTATAACACCAACGCCCTCTTCGAGTCGAATCGAGACGACCTGCTCGATATGTCGAACGAAAAGGAGGCGGCCATCATCCGTGCCTATATCCAGAATTTGCAATTCACCTATGGCGAGTACAGCCAAACCATGGCGCGTTGTATTCAGCAAAACTATATGCAGGTGGGGCGTCATTCGCGCGGTGTGAAACGGCAACCGCTGCGGGTGCTCTATGCCACCAATATGCCGGGTGTGCTGACCGAAATCGGCTTCCTCTCGAACAAGGAGGAGGCGGCTTTCCTCAAGTCGGACAAGGGATTGACGACCCTCGTCAATTCGCTCTACCGCGCCGTGCAGGACTACTCGGCCTATGTGCTCAAGATGCGCGGAGCGGAGGAGCAACCGTTGAGTCCGGAGCCGAAGCCGGCAGTAAAGGAAGAACCGAAACCGCAGCCCAAGCAGGAGCCGAAACCGGCTGTAAAGGAAGAACCGAAACCCAAGGCAGAGGAGCCTCGCCTCTACGCTCCGAACCTCTACGACGAGGCCTCGCCCAAGCAACCTCAATCGACCCCTCAGCCGGCCGTGAAAGAGCCTGCGAAGCAGCCGCAAAAGCAACCTGCAACCGCTACACCTGCGCCGAAGAAGGAGCAGAAAGCCCCCGCTGTGCAGCCCTCGAAGCGTTACTATACGGTGCAGGTGATGGCCTCGAAACGCACGCTGGCACTCTCCTCGCAGGAGTTCAAGAGCTACCGCAACCGCGTCCATCAATTCGAGAGCGAGGGCACTTACCGCTACAAGTACGGCGTGGGCGAGTATGCCACGCGAAGTGAGGCGCTCAAGGCGGCCGAGGCGGTACGTCGTACTTTCCCGCAGGCCTTTGTGGTAGCGGTGGAGGCAGGGCAGGCTGTCGTGTCAAAAAAATAAAAAACACAAGCGATAAAACGATGAAAAGAGAAGCTAAAATCGGTATTTTTGGTGTGGCCATGATCCTGCTGGCCTGGGGCGGTATCCGCTTCCTGAGCGGGCTGGATATCCTGGCTCGCAATGTGGAGTATGTCGCCGTTTACGATCAGGTCAGCGGTGTGCAGGAGGCCTCCTCCGTGATGATGAAGGGTGTGAAGGTCGGCACGGTGTCGGCCATCGAACTGAACCCCTCGGTAAGCGATCAGGTGGCCATCCACCTCTTGATCAAGCGCGCCTACCGCATTCCGACTGACTCCGAGGCCCGCATCTTCAGCGACGGCCTGATGGGTGGCAAGGCGGTGGAGATCATCCTGGGAAGCGATGCCAGCTACCTCGAAGAGGGGGATACGATTCGTTCGAGTCGTTCGCGCGATTTGATGGATGTGGCCGGCTCGGAGCTGGACTTTTTTAAGCAGAAGTTTGCCGTCATTGCCGATGACCTGAGCCGCACGCTGAACAACCTGAACACGATCTTGGAGTCCAATGCCGGTCATTTGAATCAAACGATGAGTAACCTCGATCAGCTTTCGGGCGATGTGGCCGAGTTGATGAGCCACGAGAAGGAGGACCTGCAAGAGGCGCTGGCCGGACTTTCGCAGTTTGCCACGATGCTCGGCGAGAACGCCCCGAAGGTGGACAGCCTCCTAGGGGACGTTCATTCATTGGTCGCAAAGCTCGATGAGGAACAGGTGGCCGAAAAGCTCGCCTCGGCCATTGCCTCGCTCGATGAGGTGCTTGCCGAGATCGAGGGTGGCGAAGGTACGATCGGTCGCCTGATGAGCGACGAGCAGCTCTACAAGAACCTCACGGCGGCCAGCGAGAATCTCTCGCTCCTGTTGGAGGATTTGAAGGCCAACCCCGCCCGTTATGTGCATCTTTCGGTCTTTGGTAAGGATGCCGAGAAGGCGAAGGAGAAGGCCGAGAAACGCGCCGAGAAGGCGGCAAAGAAGGCTGCCAAGAAGGAGGCTAAAGCGGCTGAAAAGGCCGAATAAACGCGCTATGATCTATCCCGCTACGTTCGAACAGAAGATCGGTTTCGATCGCCTGCGTGAGCAGGTGGCCGCCCTGACGACCATGCCGTCGGCTCGTTGTCGTATCGAGGGCGAAACGTTCTCGACCTCGCCGCGCGAGATCGAGCGTCGCCTCCTGCTTGCCGACGAGATGCGACAGCTTCTGATGATGGAGTACGGCTTCCCGGGGGGCGAGTATGCCGACCTGACGGAGGTGGTGCAGAAGTTGGCCGTAGAGGGAACGTTCCTCGATGTGGAGGAGGTGGTGACACTGCTCTCGGCCCTTCGCACGGTGGGCGAGGTGGTGCACTTTATCGAGCAGCGCCAAACGAACTATAAAAACCTATATGGCCTGACGCGCGGGGTCAGCTGTTTCCCGCAGCTGGTCGATCGCCTGGATCGCGTGGTGGATAGCGACGGCACGATCCGCGACACGGCCTCCGAGGAGCTTTATGCAATTCGTCGCTCGATCCGCGAGCGCGAGGGACAGGCGGCCAAACGCCTGCAACAGGTGCTTCAGGCGGCCAAGCGTGCCGGTATCGTGGAGGCCGATGCCCAGCTCTCGGTGCGCGACGGAAAGACCGTGATCCCCGTCTCGGCGGCCAATAAACGAAAGCTGGCGGGATTTATCCACGACGAGTCGGCCACGGGTCGCACCTTCTATGTCGAGCCGGTCGAGGTGGTCGAGCTGAACAATGAACTGCGTGAGTTGGAGTACCGTGAGCGTCGTGAGATTGTGCGCCTGCTGATCGAATTGACCGAGGAGATTCGTCCCGATGCCCCCCTCATTGCCGACTCGGGGCACTACCTGACCGAGATTGACGTGTTGCGTGCCAAGGGGCGCTGGGCTACCGAAAATCGTTGTACGCGCCCGATTCTTTCGCTCGACGATCGGTTGGTGTTGCGTGAGGCACGTCACCCGATTCTGGAGCAGAGCCTGCGCCAGCAGGGACGCGAGATTGTCCCCCTTTCGCTGGAGCTGGATCGCACGAAGCACCTGCTGGTGATCTCCGGCCCTAATGCGGGCGGTAAGTCGGTCTGCCTGAAGACGACGGGCATCGTGCAGTATATGTGCCAGTGCGGTTTTTTGGTACCTGCGGCCGAGAATTCGGAGTTGCCCGTCTTCCGCTCGCTGATGATCGACATCGGGGATGAGCAGTCGATGGATAACGACCTCTCGACCTACTCGTCGCACCTGCACAACATGAAACAGATGGTCGCAGCCGCCTCGCCCGAAACGCTTGTCTTGATCGACGAGTTCGGATCGGGTACGGAGCCTGTGATCGGTGGGGCAATTGCCGAGGCGATTCTGGAGCGCCTGCTCGAGAAGGGTTGCTACGGCGTGATTACGACCCACTACGCCAACATTAAATATTATGCTTCGCAGACCGAGGGCATCTCGAACGGTGCCATGGCCTTCGATGTACAACATATTCGTCCCCTGTTCCGCCTCGAGCAGGGCAAGCCGGGTAGCTCGTTTGCCGTGGAGATTGCCCGCAAGATCGGTCTTCCCGAGGAGCTGATTCATCGAGCCAGCGAGAAGGCCGGCTCGGACCATATCAACCTCGAAAAGCAGCTGCGCGAGATTGCCCGCGACAAACACTATTGGTCGCAGAAACGTGATCGCATCCGCCTTACGGACCGTAAGGTCGAGGAGCTGGAGCAGAACTACTCGGAGCAGTTGCTGAAGATTCGTCGGGAGCGGCAGGAGATTCTGCGCAAGGCCAAAGAGGAGGCCGAGGCGCTTATAGCGGGGGCGAACCGCCAGATCGAAAATACGATCCGCACGATCCGCGAGGCGCAGGCCGAGAAGGAATTGACGCGCTTGGCACGCAAGGAGTTGGACGACTACCGCGCCGAGGTCGAGAAGGCCGAGAACAAGGCGCGCGAGGAGGCCGTGCAGCGCGAAATCGAGCGCATCGAGCGTCGCCGTCAGCGCCGTGAGGAGCGCAAATCGCAACGTGGCGAGGCGCAACCTGCGGTACAGAGCGTCGTGGAGAAGCCCCGCGAAGTGGAGGTCGGCTCGAAGGTCAAGATGGTCGGCCAGGCTGTGGTCGGTGTCGTGCAGACGATCCAGGGCAAGCGTGCGCAGGTGGCCTTCGGACAGATGCTTACGACGGTCAATAAATCGCTGCTGACCGTCGTGTCGAACAACGAGTACCGCGAGGCGACGCGCCCCACAACGGCCCGCACGGTCTATTCGTCCGAGATTTCGGAGCGCAAGCTCAACTTCCGCGACCACATCGACGTGCGCGGTATGCGAGCCGCGGAGGCCTTGGAGGAGGTGCGCGACTTCATCGACGATGCCGTGATGGTGGGGATCGGCACGGTGACGATCCTTCACGGCAAGGGCACGGGGGCACTCAAGGAGGAGATCCGTCGCTACCTGCGCTCGGTGAGGGAGGTGGCCTCGGCTACCGACGAACACGCCGATCGCGGTGGGGCAGGCATTACGATTGTTACGTTCCACCCCTAAACCGACCGAACTAATAAATAAGGAGCTATGAAGTACCGTTTATCGCAAATAGCAGCCATTACGGGTGGCCGACTCCTCGGGGAGGACAGCGAGGTGCGCTCGGTGGCCACCGACAGCCGTTCGCTCTCCTGCGAACTGGGTGCTGCACCGCTGTTTGTGGCCATGCATGGGCAGAATCACGACTCGCATGACTACCTCGACGATGTGGCCGCACGAGGCGTGAAGGCCTTCCTGGTCGAGCGCGAGGTGGAGTTGCGTGCCGGTGAGGGTGCCGTGGTGGTGCGCAATGCCATCGAGGCACTGCAACAGTTGGCAGCCTACCATCGCGCCTTGTTCCGCGGTACGGTGGTCGGCATCACCGGTTCGAACGGCAAGACGGTCATCAAGGAGTGGATCGCCGAGGAGTTGCCTGCCGGTGTGAAGTTCTACCGCTCGCCCAAGAGCTACAATTCGCAGCTCGGTGTGCCCCTCTCGGTCTTGATGTTGGAGGGGGACGAGGAGCTGGCGATCTTCGAGGCGGGTATTTCGCGCATGGGGGAGATGGAGCGCCTGGAGCGCATCATCCGTCCCGATGTGGTGCTCTTCACTTCGCTCGGAGATGCCCATCAGGAGCACTTCTCGGACATGGAACAGAAGGCGCGCGAGAAGCTGGTCTTGGCCCGCTCGGCCCGCAAGATTCTCTACCACGGCCACTATCGGGCACTTGCTGCCGAGATCGAGGGTCGCTATGCGGATTGTGAGCTGACGGATGCTGCTACCTTCGCAGCACCTGCCGTGGAGCTGGTCGGAGGCGAGGCCTCGCAACGCAATGCCCAGCTCGTGGAGGCCTTCCTGGCCGTGATGGGCTATCCGCACGCCTCGTTTGCGACAATTCCGTCGGTGGCCATGCGCCTGGAGCTAAAGGAGGGCATCCACCGCTCGATGATTATCAACGATGCTTACAACCTGGATCTGAACTCGCTCGCGTTGGCGCTGGACTACCTCCATACGGTGGCCGGCGGGCGTCGTCGGGTGTTGATCCTTTCCGATATTGCACAGAGCAACCTCTCGGATGAGGCGCTCTATACGCGCGTGGCGATGATGATTGCCCGTGGCGGTGTGGATCGCCTGATCGGTATCGGCAGTCGGATTCGTGCTGCTGCCGACCGCTTCGATTGCGAGAAGGAGTTCTATCCCACGACCGATGCCTGCCTGACGGAGCTGAGTCGCCTCTCGCTGGCCGACTCGGTGGTTCTGTTGAAGGGTGCTCGCACGTTCCGCTTCGAGAAGCTGGCGCACGCCCTCTCCGAAAAGAGCCACACGACCGTCCTGGAGGTCAATCTCGATGCCATGACGCGCAACCTGAACCGCTTCCGTGCCCGCGTGGGGGAGGGGGTGAAGATGATCGCCATGGTCAAGGCCTCGTCCTACGGGGCGGGGGATGAGGAGGTGGCTCGTATGCTCCAACACCAGGGGGTGGCCATGTTGGCCGTTGCCTTTGCCGATGAGGGCGTCTTGTTGCGCGAGCGCGGGATTCGGATGCCGATTGTGGTGCTCAATGCCGATTCGGACAGCTTCGAGCAGATGATTGCCTACCGCCTCGAACCTGAAATCTACAGCCTCCACTCGTTGGAGAGCTTCGCCGCGGCGGTCGGCCATGCCGGTGAGGAGCACTATCCGATCCACCTGAAGTTGGATACGGGTATGCACCGCCTGGGTTTCGAGGAGGGGGAGATCGACGCGTTGATCGAACGCCTGCGGTCGATCAACGAGGTGCGTGTAAGTTCGCTCTTTACCCACCTTTCATGTGCCGATGATGTTGCGGAGGATGACTTTACGCGCAGCCAGATCGCCCTTTTCGACCGCCTTTCGAGTCGTGTGCAGGAGGCTTTGGGTTACCCCGTGCTGCGCCACGCCTCGGCCTCGGCAGCCATGTGGCGCTTCTCGGAGGGGCGCTTTGATGCCTGCCGTCTCGGCATCGGCCTTTATGGCTATGGCGAGGCGGGCGAGGAGTCGCTCGAGCCTGTTTCGACCCTCAAAACGCGCATCGTACAGCTCAAACGCCATGCGGCCGGCACACGCATCGGCTATGGCCGTCAGGGTCTTTTGGAGCGCGATTCGGTGGTGGCCACCATCCCGATCGGCTATGCCGACGGCTTGGATCGCCAGCTCGGTTGCGGTCGCTGGTCGATGCTTATCGACGGCAAGCCCTGCCCGATCGTGGGGCGCATCTGCATGGATAGCTGCATGATCGACGTCACGGAGGTGGAGGGCCTGCAGGAGGGGCACGAAGTGGTTGTCTTCTCGCCTAAGGCGGGAAACGACGCTGCGACCATGGCCGAACGGTTGGGGACGATTCCCTACGAGGTGCTGACGAGCATCTCGAAACGTGTGAAACGTATCTATATCAAGGAGTAGATGAACCAAGGAACACTCTATATGATCCCTTGTCCGATTTCGGACGAGACAACCCCCTGGGAGGTGCTTCCCGAAAAGAATCGTGCGGTGATGCAGTCGCTCGACTATTTCATTGTCGAGAATACCCGCACGGCGCGTCGCTTCCTCTCGAAGTGTGCCCTGGGACTGAAGATCGACGAGCTGGAGTTTGTCGAGCTGAACGAGCACACCGTGGCGGGCGAGGCTGTGGAGCGGATGATCGCTCCGCTTCTGGTAGGACGCTCGGCGGGTGTGATCTCCGAGGCGGGTGTGCCGGGTGTTGCCGACCCGGGAGCGTTGGTCGTGGAGGCGGCGCACCGCAAGGGTATCCGCGTCGTGCCGCTTGTAGGTCCTTCGTCGATTATTCTGGCGGTGATGGCTTCGGGCTTGAACGGGCAATCCTTCGCCTTCAACGGCTACCTGCCCGTCAAAGGCCCCGAACGGCAGAAGGCGATTCGCTTCTACGAGCGTCGTGCCCATCAGGAGCACCAGTCGCAACTCTTCATCGAGGCGCCCTACCGCAATCAGAAGCTTGCCGAGGAGCTGTTGCAGACCCTGCAATCGCAGACGCGTCTCACGATTGCGATGGACATAAGCGCCCCCACGGAGTGGATTCGCACGATGTGCGTGGCCGAGTGGCGACGGATGAAATTGCCCGAGTTGAACAAACGCCCCGCTATCTGGATCATCGGGTAGTTGGTATATAATTTGCGCGTACTATGTTGTGGAAACGAAGAAAAAATAACGATATGAAAAAGGAAAAGATTTATAATGAGGAGGTTGTCGGCGACGCCGGCTTCACCGAAGGCGATGGTTATCCCTCCTGCGAAGGCAAGCCGTGTGCCAATGTGGCAGACGAGGAGGGTGTGCAGACTGACACAATGGCAGAGCCTGCCGTAGAGCCTGTGGATGAATTGACCAAGCTCACCGCAGAGGTGGCCGATTGGAAGGATAAGTACCTGCGCCTGCAGGCCGAGTTCGACAACTACCGCAAGCGCACGCTGCGCGAGAAGATGGAGTTGGTGGAGACGGGCGGTAAGGACGTGTTGCTGGCGATGCTTCCCGTCAAGGATGATGTGGAGCGTGCCGTGGCCGCGATGATGAAGACCGACGATGTGGAGTCGGTGCGTCAGGGTGTGCAGCTCATCGCTCAGAAGTTCACCGAGGCGTTCAAGCAGCGCGGTGTGACGGCCATCGAGGTCGTGGGTCAGCCCTTCGATGAGGAGGTGGCCGAGGCTGTGGCTCGTTTTGCGGCCGGTGAGGAAAAGCAGGGCGTGGTCATTGATTGCGTGCAGACGGGTTACCGCCTGGGTGAGCGTGTGTTGCGATTTGCAAAGGTCGTAGTTGGAGAGTAAAAAAATGGCAGAAAAGAGAGACTACTACGAGGTGTTGGGCGTCGAGAAAAACGCCAATGCCGACGAAATAAAGAAGGCCTACCGCAAGGCGGCTATCAAGTATCACCCCGATAAGAATCCGGGGGATAAGGAGGCCGAGGAGAAATTTAAGGAGGCGGCCGAGGCTTACGACGTGCTGTCGAATCCCGACAAGCGTGCCCGCTACGACCAGTTCGGTCAT
>CAYOEE010000029.1:0-12006 GCA_964402935.1 uncultured Alistipes sp.
ATCCAGCTGCCGGCCGGCAACCTCTCGTCGAGCTACATCTTCGCCTACAACAGCGATTTCTTGGTCTATAACAACGACGCGAACCGCTTTGTGCGCTACTACCGCAATACGTTCCAGCACGGTGGTATCTCGATGGAGGAGATGATTGTTCCCTACTTGGTACTCAAACCCAAAAAGTAAACCCATATACGATGAAACAACTCCATATCGAATCCGAAGAACAACTCCACGAGGTGGCCGAAGAGCTTCTCGCGTCGCTCGATGGGCGCACTGTGGTGGCCCTGCGGGGTGAGATGGGTGCCGGCAAGACGACCCTCGTCAGAGCCGTGGCCGAAGAGCTTGGTGCCTTGGATCAGGTGACCAGCCCCACCTTTGCGCTGGTCAATCAGTACGAAGGCGGTGCGGGGGAGCGCATCTTCCACTTCGACTTCTACCGCATTGAGGATGAGCGCGAAGCCTTTGACCTTGGCTACGAGGAGTATTTCTACTCGGGTGACCTCTGCTTTGTGGAGTGGCCCGAGAAGATCGAGGCGCTGATGCCCGATTCCGTGATGGAGGTTACGATCACTGTCTTAGGCCCCACGGAGCGTCGCTTCGAGATCCGATAACGAAAATTCCCCAATCAGCATAAAACGAAGAAATCATGCAAGAATATGTTTCCAAGCAGGTGCAGATCCTGCGTCCCGCCGAGCAGATCTATCAAGTAATCAGTCGTTTCGACAATCTTACGCCGGTTCTTCAGGGCCGTGTCGAGGATTGGGAGGCCACCGAGCGTACCTGCTCGTTCAAGGCCAAAGGCTTCACGGTACGACTGTTGATGGATGAGTGCGTAGAGCCTAAACATGTGAAGATCATCGGCGACGGTGTGCCGATGGATTTCGCCTTCTGGGTGCAGCTCCACAAGGTGGATACGGCCGATACGCGCCTGCGTCTGGTGTTGCATGCCGAACTGAATATGATGATGAAGATGCTCATCGGTTCGAAGCTCCAGGGTGCGCTTGATCAGATCGCCGACGGCATCTCGAATGCCATGCGGTAGTGCGCTTGTGAAAATATCCCGCGAAAGGGCAGATAAAACCTTTGTTTGGATAAGTGAGTGACTATTAGCGCAAAAAAAAGTTGATGGAAAGTTGGCGGATATGCAAATTAAGTGTATATTTGCAAACTCAAAAGAGGCTATTTACTTAATTTAATACAAAATAGATATGACTAAGGCAGATATCGTAAGCGAAATCGCTAAGAGCACCGGCGTTGAGAAGGTGCAGGTTATGGCCATCGTAGAGGCTTTCATGGATAGCGTGAAGGGTTCGCTCGTAAACGGCAACAATGTTTATCTCCGTGGCTTCGGTAGCTTCATTATCAAGAAGCGCGCAACGAAGGTGGCTCGCAACATTTCGAAGAACACCACCATCACGATTCCCGAGCACAACATTCCGGCTTTCAAGCCCGCTAAGAGCTTCGCAGCCAAGGTAAAATAATTGTCTAACTTTCTAAAACATCAGGACTATGCCCAACGGAAAGAAGCATAAGCGTCATAAGATGGCTACCCACAAGCGTAAGAAGCGTCTTCGTAAGAATCGTCACAAGAAGAATAAGTAGTAGGGTAGTACGCCTTGCAGGGATAAAGGTAAAGGGTTGAACCCTTTACCTTTACCTATTTTAGAATCCGTTTAAGCGGTATTTTCTGTGTTAGGCTCATTTTCGAAATCCTCACATACGTTTAGTATGCTCCGGTATTCGAAAATTTCGCAAGCCTTGAAAATCCTCGCTTTAACGCATCCTAAAAAGAAGGTGGCTCGGACGATTGAGGACGCTAATCGCCTCGCACTATGAATTTTAACATTTCGGCGACCGTATTTTTTTAGTGTCGTTGATAATACACCTTGAAAGTTTGACCGATACTTTCGATGGAATAAAAACGGTCACACCATATTTTATAATACGGATCCCGTCGGGATTCGAACCCAATATATTGAGGGTCGCAGGTGGCCCGCCAAACGTATGAATCGTGAACTAATCGTAAACGTAACGCCTGCCGAAATGCAGATTGCTCTCTGCGAAGACAAAGTGCTGGTCGAGCTGAACAAGGAGCAGTGCCAGACCGGCTTTGCCGTGGGAGATATCTATTTGGGCAAGGTGCGTAAAATAATGCCGGGTTTGAACGCGGCATTTGTCAATATCGGGCATGAAAAAGATGCCTTTATCCACTATTCCGACCTCGGGACACACTTCCCGTCGCTCCATAAACTTGTTTCGTCGTTCCAGCCCGGTAAGCGCGGACTGCGAGTCGATACGATGAAGCTCGAAGAGCCGGTCGAGAAGGGGGGTAAAATCTCCTCCTACCTCCAGGTGGGACAGCTCGTGATGGTGCAGGTGGCCAAGGAGGCCATCTCGACCAAAGGTCCGCGCCTGACGGCCGAGGTCTCGTTGCCCGGTCGCAACGTGGTGCTGGTTCCCTTCTCGCAGAAGGTCTTCCTTTCGCAAAAGATTCGCTCCTCGGAGGAGAAGCGCCGCCTGAAGCGCATCGCGCAGTCGGTCTTGCCGAAGAATTTCGGTGTGATCATCCGCACGGCAGCCGTCGAGGCAACCGACGAAGAGATTGAGCGCGACCTCAGACAGCAGCTCGACCGCTGGTTCAAGACCTGCGGTACGATCCGCAAGAAGGCTCCCACGGCTCCCGGGCAGCTCATGAACGAGATGAGCCGCGCGAATACCATCATCCGCGACTCGCTCAACGGCTCTTTCTCGCAGATCGTAGTCAATGACGAGGAGATGTTCAAAGAGATCAAGGGTTATGTGCACGAGATCGACCCCTCGATGGAGAAGATCGTGAAACTCTACAAGGGACAGGTGCCCATTTTCGATAATTTCGACATCTCGAAGCAGATTAAGTCGCTCTTTGCCAAGTATGTATCGCTGAAGCGCGGTGCCTACCTCATTATCGAGCGTACGGAGGCGATGAACGTCATCGACGTCAATTCGGGCAACCGCACGAAGGCCGAGGACAACCAGGAGCAGACCGCCATGGAGGTTAATCTGGCCGCTGCGAAGGAGATTGCCCGCCAGTTGCGCCTGCGCGATATGGGAGGTATCGTCATTATCGACTTCATCGACCTGCACAAGTCGGCCAACAAGACGGCGCTCTACGACGAGATGTGCAAACTGATGGCCACCGACAAGGCCAAGCATACGATTCTTCCGCTGACGAAGTTCGGCCTGATGCAGATCACGCGCCAGCGTGTGCGTCCGTTGGCCATCGAGGATGTTTCGGATGTCTGCCCCACCTGCCAGGGTACGGGTAAGGTCGAGCCGGTTGTTCTGCTCGATAAAAAGATCGAGAACCAGATCTCGCTCCTTACGCTCGACCGTGGCCACAAGTATATCCGCCTGGTAGTCAGCCCTTATGTGGCGGCCTTCCTTAAGCGTGGATTCATCTCCCTGCGTCGTCGTTGGGAGTGGCGATATAAAGTGAAGATCGACATTGTGGAGGATCAGTCGATGGGCCTGATCGATATCCACTACCACGATAAGCGCGATAACGAGCTGATTAAAAAGTAGTGACACCGCGTGAACAGATGGCGCAGCTGGTGGCCGGGTCCCAATCGTTGGCCACGCTGTGTCGCAGTTTGAAACAAGAGGGCTCTACCGTCCATCTCAACGAGTTGGTCGGCGGGGCTCTTTCGTTCTATGCGTCGGGTGCTATCTCGCAACTCAATGGCGTTCACATCTTTGTGGCCGATGACCGCGATGCGGCGGCCTACCTGATGAACGACCTCTACAACCTGCTCGACGAGCAGTATATCTACTTCTTCCCCTCCTCCTACAAGCGTTCGGCCGCCTATGGGGCCGAGGATCCGCAGGGGGTGGTGCAACGCACGGCTGCCCTGACGGCTCTCGCCGCTTTTGACGGCAAGGGCTATCGCATCCTCTGCACCTATCCCGAAGCCTTGTCCGAACGAGTGACCGAGGAGCGGGCACTCGAGGAGAGCACCCTGACGGTTCGTGTCGGGGATGTGATCTCGATCGAGGTGCTCGAGGCGGCGCTCGTAGAGGCGGGATTTACGCGCGTGGATTTCGTCTATGAGCCGGGTCAATATGCCGTGCGAGGCGGTCTGGTCGATCTCTTCTCCTATGCCGAGAATAAACCCTATCGTATTGATTTCTTTGGCGATGAGGTTGATTCGATTCGTCGGTTCGAGATTTCGAGCCAGCTCTCGACCGATCGTCTGGAGCGGGTGGCCGTTGTCCCCGATTTGAAGCGTCGAGCCGGTGGCGAGTCGCGCGTTTCGCTGGCCCATTTCGTGGGGCGAGAGGCGACCTGGTGGTTCTACGATGCCCACGAGATTCTGCGCAAGGTGAACGATATTCGCCGTCGCACGCTCACCGATTTGGAGGATCCCGAGCAGATCGACCGTCTCTTGACCTCGCGGGTGGGGCTGACCACCGACCTGGAGGGGGCGCGTGTGGTGATGTTGCGCGATAACCTGCCCGAACGCACGCCGAGTACGACGATCCAATTCTCGACCCTTCCGCAACCCGCCTTCAACAAGAATTTCGAACTGCTGGCCGACGATATGATTCGCAACCGCCGGCGGGGCTACCGCACCTTCATCCTCTCGGAGAACAAGGTGCAGGTGGAGCGTCTGGAGAATATCTTCCATCAGGTGGGACGAGGCGAGGCCGAGGTGAAGGCCATTTCGACTACGTTGCACGAGGGTTTTATTGATAACGACCTGAAAATCTGCCTATATACCGACCACCAGATCTTCGATCGCTACCGTCGCTACCGCATCAATGGCGAGATCAAACGCGACGAACAGATGACCGTGGCCGAGCTGAATCAGCTGCGCCCGGGTGATTATGTGGTGCATATCGACCACGGTGTGGGACGCTTCGACGGCTTGGTAAAAATTTCGGAAAACGGCAAGGTGCACGAGGCGATTAAACTCGTCTATCGGGATGGCGATGTACTCTTCGTCAATGTCCACTCGTTGCACCGTATCGCACGCTACAAGGCGGGCGACAGCGAGCCGCCAAAGATTCATAAACTCGGCTCGGGAGCTTGGCAGAAGCTCAAGACGGCCACTAAGAAGGCGGTCAAGGATATCTCGCGCCAACTCATTGCCCTCTATGCGCGTCGCAAGGCCTCGAAGGGATTTGCCTTCTCGGAGGACAGCTACCTGCAACACGAATTGGAGGCCTCGTTCCAATACGAGGATACGCCCGATCAGCACGCCGCCGTCGAGGCCGTGAAGCGCGATATGGAGTCCGAGGAGCCGATGGATCGCCTGGTTTGTGGCGATGTGGGCTTCGGAAAGACCGAGGTGGCGATTCGTGCCGCCTTCAAAGCGGCCGTCGATGGCAAGCAGACGGCCGTCCTGGTGCCGACCACGATTCTGGCGTTGCAACACTACCGCTCCTTCTCGGAGCGCCTGCGTGGGTTGCCCGTGACGGTTGAGTACCTGAACCGCACGAAGACGACCAAGGAGGTGCGTCAGATTCGGGAGGATTTGCTCTCGGGTAAAATTGATATTCTGATCGGTACGCACAAGATGCTCGGCAAGCAGATCGAATTCCGCGACCTGGGACTGCTGATCATCGACGAGGAGCAGAAATTCGGTGTGGCCGCCAAGGAGAAACTGACCGAATTGTCGGTCTCGGTCGATACGCTTACCTTGACCGCTACGCCCATTCCGCGCACGTTGCAATTCTCGCTCATGGGATCGCGCGATTTGTCGGTTATTTCGACCCCGCCGCCCAATCGTCGCCCGATTCAGACCGAGTCGCACGTCTTCTCCGAGGAGATCATCCGCGATGCCATCGAGCAGGAGCTCTCACGTGACGGACAGGTCTATTTCGTACACAACCGCGTGGAGGACCTGATGACCATGCAGGGGCTGATCATGCGCCTCTGCCCGAAGGCGAGGGTCGGGGTGGGGCATGGCAAGATGCCGGCCGAGAAGCTCGAAAAACTGATCATGGACTTCATCTATGGCGAGTTTGATGTGCTGCTCTCGACGACGATTGTCGAGAACGGCATCGACATCGCCAACGCCAATACGATCATCATCAACAACGCCCAGAACTTCGGCCTGAGCGACCTGCATCAGCTGCGCGGTCGCGTGGGACGAAGCGACAAGCGGGGCTATTGCTACCTCCTTTCGCCTCCGGATGAGTTGCTTTCGGGCGATGCACGTCGTCGTCTGCGTGCCATCGAGGAGTTCTCGGAGCTGGGGTCGGGATTCAACATTGCGATGCAGGATCTCGATATCCGCGGTGCGGGTAATCTGCTGGGTGCCGAGCAGAGCGGTTTTATTGCCGATATCGGTTTTGAGACCTACCAAAAGATTCTGCGTGAGGCGATTGCCGAGTTGCGCAACGAGGGTGTCGATGTGTCGGGGCTGGGCGTCAAGGAGCGCGAAGTGGTCGAGGGAATAGACTTTATCGACGATGCCCACATCGATATCCAGGTCGAGGCTTCGTTGCCCGACAGCTATGTCCAGCAGCAGGCCGAGCGTCTGAAGCTCTACCGCGAGTTGGATTCGATCAAGGAGGAGGCGGAACTGCAACGCTTTGCCGAAAGATTGGTCGATCGTTTCGGTCCGCTGCCCCGTGCTACGGAGGAGTTGCTCAATGTCGTGCGCCTGCGTCGGGAGGCCGTGCGCCTCGGTATGGAGCGCGTGAAGGTGAAGAACGGTTTAATGATTGTTCACTTCGTGGGCGAGGAGTCGTCGCCCTACTATCAGAGCGAGATTTTCCGCACGCTTTTGCAGAAGATCATGCAGCAGCCCGAGCGGTTTGTGCTTAAACAACACAATAATCGACTCGGAATGACCGTTAGAAATGTGAAAGATGTCGAGGAGGCTCAAAAAATCCTGCAACAACTATGAGGCTTTTAGTGGATATCGGAAACACCCGTGCCAAGTTGGCTGTGGCGGATCAGGCGGGACGCATCGAGCAGGTTTCGGTTGCCGAACGGCTTGAACGAGCGCTTGTTGAGGAGCTTGTTGGACGCTATGCGGTACAGAGTGCCATCCTCAGTTCGACGCGTGGCGATACGGCGTCGGAGGAGAGCCTGTTGCGTGAAGCGGGACTTGCGGTGATTCGCTTCGATCATACGACATCGCTCCCGATCGAGATCGACTACCGCACGCCCCACACGCTGGGTCTTGATCGCGTGGCGGCCGCCGTCGGAGCTTCGGTGCGGTATCCCGGGCGGCATTGCCTGGTGGTGGACCTCGGTACGGCCATGACGCTGGATCTGGTGACCGCCGACGGCGTGTTTCGCGGAGGGGCGATTTCGCTCGGTTACTCGAACCGCCTGCGGGCACTGAACGAGTACACGGCAACCTTGCCGCTTTTGGAGCCGGTCGAGGGTGCTTGTGCCGATTTTCCCCTCCAGGGGAAGAGTACGCAGGAGGCGATCGAATGGGGTGTTTTTCATTCGATTTTATTCGAAATTGAGGGATATATGACCCGTTTGAGTGCCGATTTTGCCAATTTATGCGTGATTGTTACCGGTGGAGAGGCAAAATATTTTGAGAAACGAATTAAAAATGCGATATTTGCAGAACCCAATTTGGTGTTTTGCGGTTTGAACCGAATTTTAGAGCACAATTTAGCAAAGGATGCAACAACAAAGAAATAGCTGGTTGAGCGCGTTTTTGGTGGCAGTGATGCTGCTCATGGGGCTCTCGGCCAAGGCGCAGACAGGCAGTATCAACGCCTTCTCGCCCTATACGATGTACGGAGTCGGTGAGATCAATACGCCCGGCACGATCGCCCAGCGTTCGATGGGCGGTGTGGGCGTGGCTGCCCGTCAGGCAGGTACGATCAACCTGCTGAATCCGGCCGGCCTGAGCATGGTCTCGCGCAAGAGCTTTCTGCTGAACTTCGGTGGCGAGGGTCAGAATTTTTATAACTACCAAACCCTCGGCGGCGAGGATAAGAAGTCGGCACACAACAGCTTCAGCATCCGCGATATAGCCGTGTTGATCCCCCTGCATAAGGGGCTGGGTTTCTCGGTGAGCCTCACGCCGTACAGCTCGGTGGGCTACCAGATGATGTACGACCACGCCTTCGATCCCTCGGATCCGGTGTGGGGTAACGTAGGTCGTGTGAACTACCAGTACCAGGGCGAGGGTGACGTGACGGAGGTGAAGTTCGGTTTGGGTTACCAGCTTTGGAAGAACCTCTCGATTGGTGTTGCCGCGCAGTATTATTGGGGCGATATCGACCGTTCGTTTGTGATGGTGCCCGTGCCCATTGCCGGTGGCGGCACGTATGGCTCGGTGACGGGTCAGAGCGAGTACAGCATCTCGCGCTTTAAGGCGCAGGTGGGTGTGCAGTGGAACGCCATTTTGACCGATAAGCGCATCCTGACCGTCGGCGCCGTCTATGACCTGGGTGGCGATTTGAATCCCGATGTGACGAACTCGATCGTGGGCGATGATATCTACCAGACGCTTGTCAAGGGCGATACGACGCACCTCTCGCTTTCGTTGCCGCGCAAACTCTCGGTGGGTCTTTTCTACCAAACGGCCAAGTGGGCCGTGGGTGTCGATTACGACTACCAGGATTGGGGTACGAGCAACAAGCAGAGCGAAATGACGGGTGTCGATGCCGCTACGGGTACGGCTTTCCGCGTCGCTTACAACGATACGCATACCATCAAGGCGGGTGTTGAATTTACGCCGGCTCGTTACGATGTGCGTCGCTTCTGGAATCGTTGGTCCTACCGCGCAGGTGTGCGCTACGGCTCGTTCCACCATAGCTTCGACGGGCACAAGTTGGACGAGATGGCCGTGACGCTCGGTGTGGGTGTGCCGTTCAAATTCCTCGGTATGTCGGCCGTCGATCTCGGCCTGGAGTACGGAATGCGCGGCTTTAACGTGAATAAGAATGTCGGGCTGGTGCGCCAGCAATACTTTAAGTTTGCCATCGGCTTCCGCCTCTTTGCGTCGGGTACGGAGAACAACGAGTATTGGTTCATGCGTCCCAAGTACGATTAACGAACGAATAACCTGAAACGAAATTAAATAGAAAAAACCAAAAATTAATCACCATGAAAAGTATCAAGATTTTTCTTTCGGCTGCCTTTGCGATGTTGGCAGTAGCATCGATGGCTCAGCAGGATTTCAGCGATCCGCGTTATGCACGTTGGGGTGATACGCCTGAGCAGCGTCAGCGCAACATCGAGTACAGTAACTTCCTCAAGGAACAGATCCAGAGCAAGGACTACAACGCTGCCGCTTACTATTTCCAGCAGCTCGTTGCAGATCGTCCGGCGGCTACGGTAAACATCTACAAGTATGGCGCCATTATCTATCGTAACAAGATTGCTCGCGCCCAGTCGATGGCCGAGAAGAATACGATGGTTGATTCGCTGCTCATGGTCTATGACCTGCGTGTACAGTACTTTGGCGATGCAGCCAAGGAGGGTAAGGCTTATATTATGGATGTGAAGGCTCGTGACGTGCTGAACTTCAAGCGCAACGACCGTGCCGCCATCCGTGAGGCTTTCCGTGCCGCTATCGAGGCCGGTGGTGAGGCTACGAACCCCGAGACGATCGTGGTTTACTTCGCCAACCTATGCGACGACTACCAGAATACCGACGAGGTGATGCCCGAGGAGATCATCGCCGAGTACGACCGCCTCTCGCCCTACCTGGAGTCGGAGGCTAACGCCGAGTTCAAGAAGCAGCTCGACAACGCCTTCGGTCAGAGCGGTGCTGCCAGCTGCGAGAACCTCGAGAAGCTCTTCCGTGAGAAGCTCGCTTCGAACCCCGACGATGCCGATATCCTGAAGCAGGCCGTATCGCTCATGACGCGCGCACAGTGCACGAGCGACTACTACTTCGAGGTTGCCGAGCGTTCGTATGCCGTATCGCCTTCGGCCGACATGGCCATCTACCTGGCTGAGGCCTTCAAGAACAAGGGTGACTACGACAAGGCTTCGAAGTACCTGAATGCTTCGCTCGCTACGGAGGAGACGGCTGAGGGTCGTCAGAAGCTGCTGACGCAGATCGCTGTTGTTGAGCTGGTTGCCAACAACATCTCGGCTGCCGCCAAGGCTGCTCGTGAGGCGATCGAGCTGAACCCCGAGGATGGTGTTCCCGTATTCGTGCTGGCTCAGTGCTACGGTATCTCGGCTTCGAACTGCGGTGAGCAGTTCTCGCGTCAGGCCGCTTGCTGGGCTGCCTACGACAAGATGGGCGAGGCCATCAAGCTGCTGGGTGAGGATTCGGAGTACCTCGACGCTGCCCGCACGGCTCAGTCGGCTTTCCGCAACCGCTTCCCCAGCCAGGAGGAGTGCTTCATGCGCGACCTGCAGGCAGGTAGCTCGTACCGCATCGACTGCGGTCTGGCTGCCGGTACGACGACGACGGTCCGTCCTCGCTAATTGACGGTTGAAACCTAAAAAAGCGAGATGAGATACTCTTTCACGCGAAAGGTGCAGGTAGCACTCCTCATGTTGGGGAGTGCTATCTTGCTATTCTCGTGCGAGAGCAAATCGGAGCAGGTGGTGCGTAAAAACGAGACGGCCATGATGACCGAGTATAGCGAAAATCTCTCGATCGTCATGTCGCAAAACGGACGTCGCTCCTACTTCTTCGAAACCCCTCTTTTGGAGGGTTATACGCTCGGAAACGAACCCTACCGCGAATTCCGTAAGGGTATCAAAATCACGACTTATCAGGACGATTCGCTCTCGAAGGTCGATATGGTTTTGACGGCTAACTATGCCATCTACTACGAAAAACGCGAACTGTGGGAGGCTAAAGGCGATGTCGTGGGACGTAAGTTCGACGGCAAACAGCTCTACACCCAGCAGCTCTTCTGGGATGCTCGCACGCAGAAAATCTATTCGAATGTCGATACGAAGCTCGTGCAGGGCAATAACGTGTCGGTAGGCGAGAGTTTTGAGGCGACGGAGGATCTCTCGGATTGGCGATTCCGCTACCAGAAGAGCCGCATTGAGGTCGAGTTTGAGCCGGGTGAGGGAGGTGATTCCACCGCTCGTGCCGATCAGCCGCAGGTCAAGGAGCGCCCGCGCAACGAGAAGGTCTCTCCGAAACCCATTCAACGCTCAAAGTCGCTCGAAAAGCCCTCTTCACCACAAAATCGTCGTCCGGTTGCCGTTCCCGATCGAACGAAGACCCCGATGACGCTTCGTTCCGGCTCGCGTCGCAATATCGCGGGTGAGCGGCTCGAAACGCCTGCCCGCAGACAGGAGGAGGCACTGCTTCCCGAAAAGGCTTCGAGCAGCCTGCAATAAGCGATAAACCATTGATCTGATGTTACACTCTATTTTGTTGATACTCCTGACGTTGCTCTTCTCCGCCTTCTTTTCGGGCATGGAGATCGCCTTCACGAGCAAAAACCGTCTGAAGCTGGAACTTGATCGTAAGCAGAGCCATCTGTTCGACCGCATTGCCACGATCTTCGAGCGCCATCAGGGGCAGTATATCACGACGATTTTGGTGGGTAACAACATTGCGCTGGTTATCTACTCGCTTTATATGTCGATTCTTCTGCGTTCGCTCTTTTTGGTTGCGGGCTGGGAGGAGATGGCCACCGAAGGATCGGTGTTGATCGAGACGGCCGTTTCGACGATCCTGATCATCTTCATGGGCGAGTTTATCCCGAAGTCGATTTTTAAGAACAATCCGAACTTCTACTATCGTACCTTTGCGCCACTGATCTTCTTGATCTACTTGGTGTTGTATCCCATTGCGCGCCTTACGACTCTGCTCTCGCAAGGTATCCTTTTCGTGCTGGGGCACAAGACCAAGCCCGATGCACCGATCGCCAATTTCAACCACGACGACCTGGCGGCGCTGCTCAATACGAACAGCGAACCGCAGGATGATCCGGACAATGAGTTGAAGTTGTTCCAAAATGCGCTCGATTTTGCCGATCTTAGGGTGCGCGACTGCATGGTGCCGCGTATTGATGTCGAGGCGGTCGATGTCGAGGGTACGACCATCGAGGAGCTGACCGAAC
>CAYOEE010000030.1:0-11606 GCA_964402935.1 uncultured Alistipes sp.
GTATTCCGGAGGTGCTGCTGAAGGTGATTTCGCTCGGTGCCGTCTTCTTTGGTGCCATGACCTACATCGGTAACGGTCCCAACTTCATGGTCAAGGCCATCGCCGAGCAGGAGGGTGTCGAGATGCCTTCGTTCTTCGGCTACATGGCGAAGTTCTCGCTCGTAGTGCTGCTGCCGGTTTATGTGCTGACGCAGTTGGTATTCTTCTAACAGAGCAATTCTTAAACAGCACGCGCGAAGCCGTTGGACTTCGCGCGTGCTGTTTTTTCTTCTATCTATCTATCTTTATCTCTTTATCTCTTCTTTCCTCTTTCCTCTTTCCTCTTTGACCTGCCTATGGCAGCTCGACTTTACGATTCTCGTTTCCTCCTCGCGGCTCGGCCGAGTCCAAATACATTTGGCCTCTGCACTCGCTCCGCAGCGTCGGTTGCTCCGCCTCGGCAAAGTCTGCAAGCAGCCTCTGCGCTCGGCTTAATCGCAAAGTTATCTCTTTCCTCTTCTCTCTTTGCTCTTTTTATAGTCCGAACGTCCGTTCGATCAGACCGCTCCGCACCATTTCGTCGGTCGGCAGGTGGTGTAGATGCGGATTGTCCACGAGGGCAATCGAGTCGCACATCGTGCGGGCGATCTCCAGCTCGTGGGTCGAGAAGAGAATGCATCGTTGCTCTTCGTGCGCCAAACGACTCAAAAGACGGCATAGCTCGTATCGGTTTGGTAGGTCGAGAAACGAGGTCGGTTCATCGAGCAGAATGATCGGGGTCTGTTGCGCCAAGGCGCGGGCAATCATCACGCGCTGACACTCGCCGTCAGACATCCGATCCATCGTCCGATCGGCAAACGAGCCCATTCCGACTACCTCCAGAGCGTGCTCGACGAGTAGGCGATCCTCCTCCTGCATGCGGCCGATCCAATTCGTGTAGGGGGCACGTCCCAGCGCCACAACATCCCGACAACGCAGGTTGGCGATGCGGACACGCTCGGTCGTCACGAAGGCAATCTGCGTCGAACGCGTGTGTGCATCGAGCGTGCGGATGGACTTTTCATTGAGCAGAATCTCTCCCGCGTACTGCTCGTTCAGTCCGGCAAGGGCGCGTAGCAGGGTCGATTTACCCGATCCGTTGCGACCGATGAGCGCGGTGAGTTGCCCCACCTCAAACGAGGCGGAGACCTGCTCCAGGAGCGGGCGGTCGGCATAGCCGAGCGAGAGGTTCGAGAGCCGGATCATCGTTTATGCAATGGTTTTATGACGCCAAACGACCCACACCACAATCGGAATACCCATCAAGGCCGTTACGGTGTTGATCGGGAGGGTAAAGAGTTTCGATATCAGGTCGCAAAAGAGCAGTACGGCCGAACCCGTGAGGGCCGATGCGGGGATCAACGTGCGGTGATCGGCCTCGCGGAAGAGCATACGCGCCAGGTGCGGTACGGCCAGTCCGATAAAACCTACTGGCCCGCAGAAGGCGGTCACCGTACCTGCCAGGAGGGTCGTGGAGAGGAAGACCAGCAGGCGTGTGCGGCGGATATTCAGTCCCATGGTGCGGGCATATTGCTCGCCTAAGAGCAGGAGGTTGAGGGGCTTGATGACGGCAACGGCCAGCACCAAGCCGAGCACGACGGCTGCCGAGAGCAGGCCGAGTTGCTGTGAGGTGACATCGCCCAGCGACCCCATGGTCCAGATAACAAAGGATTTGAGCGCCCCCTCGCTGGAGAGGTATTGCAGAATCTGCACCACGGCGTCAATGCCCGACGAGCACATCATGCCGAGGATTAGGATCACCATGATATCTTTGATGCGACGGCTCAAGACGGCCACCAACGTAAGCACGGCGGCCGCTCCCAGCCAGGCCGCACCGGCCATGCCGAACGAGGCAAGGATTCCCGAGCCAGTAAGTCCCAACATTGGTGCTCCGAGCAACAGCAGAGCAACGCCAAAGCTCGCTCCGGAGCTGATACCGAGCACATAAGGCCCTGCCAGCGGATTGCGGAAGAGGGTCTGCATCTGAAGGCCGCTCACCGAGAGTGCTGCACCTGCCAGGATCGCCACCACGGCCTTCATGAGGCGGATCGAGCGGACGATCTTGGCCGTCGAAGCGGCCACCTCACCGCCCGTGAGCGAAGCCCACACCTCCCGCAGGGGGATAGCCACCGAGCCGACAGCCAAATCAATCAGGAAGAGGGCTGCGGTCAGCAGTGCAAGCACGGTAAAGAGGATGGTGGTGCGTGATTTCATCGCTACAAAGATACAACTTTTCTGCTATTGCAGACGATGGTGATAGACGAATTGGTATGCGGGGTCGATTTCGGGGTGGATCAAATGCCTCAGATCCTCCAACACCACATCCGGCTCGACAACCCCCGTCTCCCAAAAGTCGTTGCCTCCGGCAGGACTTTGTCGGGCGTTGTTGTTCCATACCGCCCCCGCACGCACGGCCTTGATATCGGCAAAGCGCGGGAAGCGTCGGCAAAGCTCTTCGAGCGAGAAGATCATCCCGGGATTGAGCCACAAATCGGCCTGAGAGGCGAGCAGGTAGGCCTCCTCCAGGTCGATCACGTCGCTGCGGTTATCGCCGTCATCGGCCGTGTAGATATAGGCTCCACCGGCATCCGAGACGAGTTGCACGAGGTAGCTCGATGCAGGGGGCATAAACCAGGTATCGCGGTAGGGGGAGTTGAACATCACGCGGGGACGATCCTCCGTCAGCGGTTCGCTTGCCAGGGCGGTATAGCATTCCGCGATGGGTGCAAAGTGTGCCTCGGCCTTCGCGCGAAGCCCCACCAGCTCTGCCACGAAGATCATCCACTCGGCCTTGCCCAGGGGGTGCTCCTCGAGGTATTCGCCCACATAGACGTAGGGAATCCCCAGCTCTTCGAGGCGCGGAGCCATCTCCGAGGCGCTGCTCACTCCGTAGAGCAACACCAGATCGGGGTCGAGTGCCACGACCAGCTCGTAGTTCAGGTTGCCGTCGTAACCCACATCGCCGATCTGATCACGACGTGCCTGAATCGCAGGGTTGGAGATGAAGTCGATGCCCGAAACACCGACTACACGATCCACCGCCCCGATCTTGTCGAACATGGCGATGTAGGAGGAGGACATACAGATTACGCGCTTGGCCTCCCCCTCCAGCACCTGCCCCGTGAATCCCTGCGGAATCGGTTCGCCGTGACGACGAATCAGTAGGCGCGAAGGCGCATCGGCTCCCTGCCAGGGGCTGGCGGTCGAGAGCAGCGTGGAGTGCCCCTCGCGCGTGGTGCAGAGGGTAAACCCTTGGGCATAGCGCGGCGTGTAGAGCGCCTCGCTGAAGGCCTCCAGGGTAGGACGCTCCGACGAGCAGGCGATGCACAAAAGGCTCCAGAGAAGGATGATCAATCGTTTCATGCGTTCAAAAAAAGGGCAGGGGTCGTTGTAGCGTAGTTATGGCAAATAACGCGGTTTTCAACTGATTCGTGCGACCCCTGCCTAAAAGGTTTATTATCTTCGTCTCTTGCCCCATTTGGGGGTGATGCCGATAAAAATTTCGTAGTTGATGCCCGGCATCGGGTGTGAAAGTACGGTCAGGTACTCCTCGTCGAAGAGGTTGTGCACCGATCCTTTCAGCGAGAGGTCGCACCAGCGCATCGAGAAACCCTTTTCGAGCGAGAGATCGCTCATGTAGTAGGCGGGCAGGATGCCGCCTGTGTGGGTCTTCGTGTTGCTCGTCAGCGTGTAGCGCTCGCTGTAAGCGTTCCATTTGTAGCGCAAGGCCCAGCGTCGCCAACGCAGATCGACCGTCGCCGAGGCGGAGTGGCAGGGCACATAGGGGAGCTGCTTGCCCACCGAGCGGTCGCCTGCCGAGATCGGCTCGCCCTCGTTTTTCGAGGGGGTCCACGAGTAGGTGGCGTGCAGATCCAGCGCCCACTCCTTGGCCAGGACCATCGAGAGCGTGGCATCCAGCTCTACACCGTAGGCGTGTACCGACTTGACGTTGGTCGGGGTGTAGTAGCCGCGGATGGTGGGCATCCATAGAATCCAGTCGTCGATGTAGGAGTCGAACCAGGTGGCCGAGCCGCTGAGTGTGTAACTCCCTTCGCGTCCGACGGAGAACGAGAGTCCGGCATCGTAGCTCCACCCCTTCTCCTCCTTTAGATCGCGGTTACCGCCCGGGAGGAAGTAGAGGTCGTTGAGGGTTGGGAAGCGGAAGTTGCGCGAGAAGGAGGCCTTGGCTGTCAGGTTGCCCCTCTCGGAGAGTACGCCATCGAGAAAGAGGGCGGGAATGACGGGGGCAAGCCGATCGCCATACAGCTCTTCGCGGAGCGTAAGTCCCATGCCGAAGCGCTTCGTGGGTCGCCACTTGGCCGTCACGGCTGCCGAAAGCTCCAGACGCGCCTGATCGTAGCCTACGACGGCCGTCGAGTCTTTGCGCGTCGGGTCGTACTGCATCATCAGCACCTCCTTGCCCACGCTTCGCACCAGGTGTTGGTGGGCGGTGATGTCGGCCGTGAAGAGCCACTTCTCGGAGGGGATGTACTCGCCCGAGAGCTGCCCGTAGATGGTATTGACCGTGCTACGCGAGCGGGTCATCTGCCCGTTGGCCCAATCATGCGTGTTGTTGGTGGTCGCGTCGCCGGCACGGAGCGCCTTGCCGTAGTCGTAGGCCGACCAGGTGTGGATGTAGCCCGCCTTGGCGCCCATCTTCCACGTTGAGCGGTAGTGATCCCAGCTGAATACCGTGCGGAGGGTCTCCTCGCGCTGTCGATTCTCGAACGAGGATTTCGAGGCGTAGTCCGTCGAGAGCATCGGCAGGTTGCGATCCGAGGCGAGGAACCAGGCATTCAGCCCGAAACGATCCCCGCGCCCCGTGTTGTAGTAGATCTCCTGCAGGGCGTGGAAGTCGCGGTAGTTGCCGTTCGAGTTCTTCTCCGTGGGGTAGTATTGGTCGATGATCTGGTAGTTCTCGTCGTAGATGTTGAGCTTCTTATCGTAGTTGCGGTACTTGTACTCGTTGGGTGACGAGGAGTAAACGACGCGCGTCGAGAGCTGCCAATGATCGTTGCCGTAGGTCAGGCGCAGGAACTCGTCGAAGGTCTTAAACGAGCCGATACCCTGCACATATTGCAGGCCGAAACCCTCGGCATCGGCCGGTCGGGTCATCAGCTTCACCGAGCCGCCCAGACCGCCACCCGTGTCGGCCACCGACGAGGTGCCGTGCAGCAGCGAGGCATCGTCGATGAAGTAGGAGGGGATCATCGAAAAGTCGGTCATGCCGAGCATCGGGGAGTTGATCTTCATGCCGTTCCACAGCACCTGCGTATGGGAGGCCGACGTACCGCGGAAAGCGACCGTCGAGAGGGTGGCACGGCCGTAGCTCTTGACAAAGATCGAGGAGTTGAAGGTCAGCACATCGGCCATCGAGAGGGCGATATTCTCCTTCAGAGCCACCGAATCGAAGTCGGTGCGTTGCACACCGATCTGCTTCATGGGGCGTTGCCCGACGATCTCCACCTCGCGGATATGGATCTGGCGGCGCGGTTCCTGGGCCGAGGTCGAAAGGGCGCACAGCGCTGTAAGCGCAACAAGCATCAGTCGTTTCATAGCCTTCTCCTCCCGTTATTTCGTCCAACAAAAAGCACCCGGAATGATGCCTACATAAAATTCGTCGAGCTTCTCGCCCGCGACCGAGTAGCGGTAGATGATCCCCTGCTGCTGGTAGTCGATCGCATCGGCTACGTAGATCTCCTCGCTCTGCGGATCGACCGTCAGACCGTAGTAGATCGTGTTTTGCTCCTCAATCAGAGGTTTCGAGGGGAGCTTCTCGGCCGTTACCTCCATCTGCCAAATCGAGCGATTGATCCAATAGATGCGGTCGCCCGTGCCGTTGATCTGCACCTCGGAGGGGGCATCGCCGTAGTCAAAGTAGAAGGCCTTCTCAACCTGCATCTTCTCGGGGTCGATGCGGTAGAGGGCGGGGGCTTCGTGCCCATAGGGCGAGCCGGCATAGCCGCCATCGGTGATCGTCCAGAGCTTTCCGTTGCAGTCGGCCACGAGCGACGTGGGTTGAATCCCGACTGTCACTTCATCGACCACCTCGTCGGTCGTGGTGTCGATCTTCAGGATGCGGTTCTGGTAGGACCAGCAATTGACATAGACGTACTGCCCGATCTGAACCATCTGCTCGGTCGAGCCGGACTCCATGGTCATGCGGGGGCAGGTGATATAGCCCGTAATTTGGTAGGTGCGCGGATTGACGATCGTGATGCGGTTGTCCCAAATCTGCGTTACATAGGCCTTCTCGTCGGAGAGGAAGTGGATGTAACGCGGGGAGGTGAGGTCGATGATGCGTCCTCGCTCCTTGAGCGTTTTAAGGTCGATGGCAAAGACAACGTGCGAGTTGTTCACCACCACCCAGCCCACGCCGTCGCGGATCGTCATGGATTGCGCCACATCACCGAGCTTGTACTCGTTTGTACGAACAAACACCTCGTTTTCGATCTTGCCCGTCGCGGGGTCGTAGAGCGATAGGGAGGCATTGCTGTACTGGAAGTTGCCCTCGTTTGTGATAAAGAGGGCACGTTCGGGTACGACGATCGGCTCCACATTGCCCGAGTCGAGGTCGTATTCCCACTCCATGCAACCTGTCGCGAATGTGCATAGCACAAGTAGCAGCGTGTGACGCAATAAGTTCTTCATTGTTCGGTTTTTACTCGGTGTGGCAGTTGTAATCGACGAAGTCGAAAACCTCGGTCGAATTCTCGCCCAACCATCCGCTCTTGGTGTTCAGTGCCGTCTGCACCTTCACGAAGTCGATGAATTTCAGCTCCACGCGCTGCCCCTCGGCGTCGATGGCGTGGCTGATCTTGAAGTGGTTGGGGGAGGCTGCTCCACCCGCATTGTTATCATCCGTGAGGCGATCCACCGGCGAAAAATTGTCGGCATAGCCCCACTCATATTCGGGTTGTACCCAGTACGAGCCGTTGCCCGACTGGTCATAATTCATCGGTTGCAGGCAGGTACCCGTGAGGGTGTATTGGTCTGCCTCGATCCACAAGGGATAGTAGTAATCCTGTCGGTGGAAGGCCTTGAGGTAGTCGATCTGACCCTCCCCTCCAAAGTTGTCGCTCCACTTCACGGGTTGTTGCGGCGCAGTGGGGCGGTAGTAGGTGACGGCGTAGCGCTGGGTCGTGGACTCCTTGCCCGTCTCCGAACCGCTCAGCTCGTACCAGGTGTCGTTCGGCTCGCCGTCGCCATTTTCATCCTGCATCACCCATACAATTCCCGGCTCGGACGAGCCACCGAACGAGTTGCCGTAGATGGCCAGGTCGTAGCCGCCCGTATTGACGATGCTATGGTCGAATCCGACCACTATATAACCGCCAAAACCTCCGAGCGATACGAAAAGTCCCTCCTGCATCCGTCGCTCGGCGTAGGCCACGGCCGCCTCGGCGGTCAGCTCCTCGCCCGTGAATCCGCCCGTTTGGGTTTCGTTGATAAACTGCCCGGGGGCCGGAGTGTACTCAAAGACCTTCGAGAAGTGTGCCGACGAAGTGGCCGTAATCGGGCGGTAGTACTTACCCACCTCCTCGAAGTCTTCGGTAATTACCCCCTCCTCGTTGCAGGCTGTGCCAAGCAGCACAGCCCCCAACGCGAAGAGTATATAGCGTAGTCGTTTCATCGTGCGTTTCATTTGCTACTCGACCACAACGGCTACATCGTCGTAGGCGAAGTAGGCCGGTTGCGAGAATCCGTAGCCGTTATCCGACGAACCGGTGATGTTGAACTTCACGCGGAGCACCTTGCCCAGCACCGAGAGATCCCATTTCGTCCACTCGAGCACGATGCCGTCAGGGCCGTTGCAGAGGTAGATCTCGGCCGTGGTGGTCGAGCCATCCTCGGCGTAGCCCGTAGCTACGGCCTTCACCCAATCCTCCTCGCCGATCTTGGCAGTCAGACCGTTGCCGTCCATGTAGCAGGCAATCGCGTAGCAGGAGTTCATCACATACATGTGGTCGATCACGCGAGCCACTCCGTCGCCAAAGTAGAGGTAAGGCAGGTTCTCGGTCATGTTGTAGGACGAGCCGTCCTTGTAGCCGTAGTGCATGCCGAAGTGCGGCGAGCCGTTGCGACCTCCCTGTCCGGTTGTGCCGTAAACCGTCATTTGGTTTTGGAACGTACCGTTGGTCGTGTAGTCGGTCGAGGCGTAGTTCGATACCACATGACCGCCACCCCAATAGACCTGCGAATAGTAGTTCACGGGAAGCTCCGTTGCAAGGAACGTGTTGCCCTCGTCGTACCAGTGGTAGTCGCAACCGAGCATTTGACCCATGTAGCCCATGTCGCCGTAGCAGAGCGGACCGCCATACTCGGGCTGGTCGATCAGATCGCTCCACGTCGAAACCGTGTGGTCGTAGTAGCTGTCCGAAGCGCTGTCGTAACCGCGAATCGTGAAGGGCGAGAACTTCGCATCGGCATCCTCGAACGAGAGGATACGGAGGTTGTTCTCCTCGGCTACGACGCGCGGAAGCTCGATCACCGTGCCATCGGACAAGGTGATGATGACGCTCGTCTCGGTCACCTCGACCGACTTGAAATACGAATCGCCATCCTGGCCATCTTTACCGTCCTGGCCATCTTTACCATCTTTACCATCTTTACCATCCTGGCCGTCCTTACCGTCCGCACCGTTCTGGCCATCCTTGCCGTTTTTAACCGACACCTCGCTGCCGTCGCTGAATACCAGCGTGTAACCCTCCGTGGTCTGCTTGACCTCGGTGATCACCTTGCCTTGGTTGAGGGCGTTGATTAGCGCCTGCAACGTGGCAATCGTCTCGCTGTTCTCACTCACCTGCTCCTCCAGCTCATTGACCTTGTCCCACAACTCGTCGTCGTCATACTCACAGCCCGTGACACCCGTCAGGAGCAGAGCTGCTGCCAAAAAACGCATAAAGTTTTTCATAGTGCTTTTGTTTTGAATTAGAAGCTGTTTAAATTTGTTTGCGAAATGATTTTACAGCTTTTTTGTGGCTATTTTTTCGCGTAATTCGAGGCGCATAGGGGTTCCTATGTAACGAGAATTACGCGAAAAAGGAGTCGTAAAGAGCGTAAAAGAATGAAGCAAATAAATTTTAAACAGATTCTTAGTTAATATGTAAACCTTTATCTTTTTTCCGTTGTTGCGTTCTTGGCAGCGACTGTTTGTCGCCTCGTTTAGAGGTCTTGGTAGCCGTAGAGGTCGTTCAGTTCGGTCGAAGTCTCACCGAGCCAACCGCTCGTGGCGTGAATGGCGCACTGAATCTTCACGAAGCGAACGCTCTTCAGGTGCACGGCGTTGCCCTTGCTGTCCATCGCGTTGCTGATCGTGTGGGCTGTGTAGGGAGCGGTCGAGGGCTCGTAGTTATCCACATAGCCCCATCCGAAGGGGGGATTAACCCACATCGTACCCTCGCCCGAGGAGTCGTAGTTTTTCGACTGAAGGCGCGTGCCGTAGAGCGTGTAGCTCTCCTCGAGCCAGGCCGGAAAGTAGCGCTGTTCGTGGTACTCGTTCTGCGCAATTTCGCCCTCCGCGCCCTCGCTATCGACCCAGCGGATCGGATCGCCGTTGATGTAGGTGACGGCGTAGTTTTGCCGTGTCTCGGCCTTGCCCGATTCCGAACCACGCAGTTCGTACCACACCTCGTCGGGTTGGTTGTTGCAGTTCGTATCCTCCATCACCCATACCACGGCCGGCTCGTTCGACGTTTCGGTCGCGTTGGCGCGAATCATCAAACCCGACGATCCGCGATTTTCGAGCGGCTCTTTCAGCGCCAATACCACATAACCGCCAAAGCCGCCCAGCGAGACATATTGCTGTTTCGAAAGACGCTCTTGTACATAGGCGCACGCCTCCTCCATGGTCGTTGCGTCGTAGCCCTCGTTGATGAACTGCCCGGGGGCGGGTCGAAATTCGCAGACCCGCTCGATCGGAATGACGCTGCTCTCGAAGGTCGATTCATCCTTGTTGCAGGCGGCCAAAACGATGACACACGCTGCCAAAAAGAGTATCCGTCGCATCGCTACTCCTCCTCAAAGATGACGGCCACATCGTCGTAGGCGAAGTAGGCGGGAGCCCCCAGCCCGTAGCCGTTGTCGTAGTTTGCACTGCCGATGATGTTAAACTCCACCTCATAGACTTTGCCCAGCTGAGCGAGCGAGAACTCGCTCCACTCTTTGGTGATCTTTCCGCCACGCTCTAAGTCGAACTCCACCGTGCCCGTCGCACTGCCCGTTGCCGAGTAGCCCGTTGCCGTCACTTTGAGGAAACTCTTCTGCGTGGCGTTCTTCTGCAAGAAATCGAGCTGGTAGTTCGTGACCTTGATCCACAGGTGGTCGATCACGCGCTCCACGCCGTCGCCAAACGAGAGGCGGGGAAGCTGCTCGGCCGAGTAGCCCGAATCGTCGCGGAAGCCGTTGTGCACGCAGAAGTTGCGCGAGTTGTTGTGGCCTCCGTTGCCCGTGGCATTGACGGCAAGCTGCGTGAGGTAGCTCCCCTCGGCAGGGTCGGTGCTCGTGTAGTTCGACACGGCGTGTCCGCCCGAGGAGTAGCAGGTCGAGCCCCAATTGGTGCAGAGCGTGTGTCGAAGCTCCGTGTTACCACGGTCGTACCACGCATAATCGACCGATCCGTAGCTCCACGTCGCGGGATCATACGGCCCGTAGAGGAGTTCTCCCTCGTACTGCTTGTTGTCGATGAGCGACGACCAATAAGTCGTCTCTAAAGAACCTTTGTAGTCGCTGTCCTCGAAAGAGAGTATGCGCAACGCGCGACCGTTGTCGTGATCATCCTCGTGATCATCCTCCGAGCACGCTGAAAGTGAAAAGGCGGCTGTCGCGACCAGCAACCCGATCAAAAACTTTCTCATGGTGCAATGTGTTTTAGTTATTTTTTCTTGTTTTTGTTTGTTCTCGTATAGGTATAAAAAATTCGCCGTATCCCTGCTCGGAATACGACGTCAAGTTACAAAACGGAAGATTTTACCGAGCGCTTTCACGCTCTGCCCTTTACCGCTGCCTCTCCTCCTATGGTAGTTGCGATCGTCATCGCCCTCCCTTTGTTGTGGTTGCGATCATCGCCCCTCCTATTGTGATTGCGATCATCGCCCTCCCTTTGTTGTGGTTGCGATCACCGCCCCCGCCTTAGACAGCACTTTTCGGGCCTCTTCTGCTTTGATGCTTGGCCCGTACACCTGCAGGCTTATTCATCTGTTTGTAGGCAGGTCTTCTGACTTATTCCCCTTTGATGCGCCTTCCCGGTTTCCCAGTGGCCGAAAGCATCAAACTTTGCGGAACTTACAGCAACAGGTATTGTTTCGGATTTCCACCGAATTTCCTTTTCACTCCTCGACTTTTGACAATCTTCGGAGAACCTTACGAGGACAAAGGTAGAGATAAAAATTATAATTCCAAAGTTTTTTTCGATTTTATAGGGCATATTTTGTACTTCCCTCGCGGGCTGCGAATGGGAAATACCTTTAGTATGTCCCATCCGCGCCCACTTCACGAAGCACAAAATCTGCTCCTCTAAAATCAAAATAAACGGTCGTGGTACTAACTGTAAAATGATATTAAGGAGTTTAATGAAATTAAGGAGATTA
>CAYOEE010000031.1:0-11412 GCA_964402935.1 uncultured Alistipes sp.
CTCTTCGCTCTCTTCTCTTTACTCTTTGAACAGGTCCACTTCGCCCTTTTCGACCTTGTGGTGCATGGCCGAGAGGAAGGCGATGACGGGGGAGATAAACTCCAGCGTATCGCTCACGGCTTTATTCTCGCCATCGCCCTTGATGCGGTAGAGCATGGTGGCATACAAGGCGCGGAAGCACAGCTCCGTATCGCTCATGCCGGGCTTACCCCACACGGCTTGCAGGCGCGGAAGTTCGGGTTCAAGCTTCGCGACAAGGGGGCGGTATTGCTCACCCAGCGGGAGTTTCATCAGTTGCAGGTGCAGGTCGTGCAGGTCGCGGATCAGGTGCAGCGTATGCTCCAGGTGGCCCTTCTCCTCCTTGCCCTCCTCGCGCAATAGGTTGGCGATATCCATATACCAGATCAGCGAGGCCGATTTCTGTTGTTCGTCCAGGTCCTTACGCGGAGCAATCAGCGTCGAGTAGATCGCTTCGGGGCTGAATTGCAGGGCACGCAACAGATCCTCCAACTGCCACAGGTAGAGGATGTACTCGGCAATGTTCTCCTTGCGTTTCGTGACGGCTATATCCATTTTGACAGCGTTTTTCAAAGGTTATTATTTCTCCTCGCGGTGGCGGAGGAAGTACTCCTGCGACTTAAGCAGGTTACGCGACTGGAGCACCATGTTCTTTGTCTCGGAAAGGATCGTCAGGTAGAGCATCGAGGCGCGCGTGTTGGTCTTCTGCTCGTCGATGCGCGAAAGTTCGGAGAGCATCGCCTCCGAGATTCGGCCGAAGAGATCGTCACGCATCTCCAGCACCGACTCCAGCTCCGTGAAATCGCCCGAGCGCAGCATCGTGTTGATCGAGCGGTTGATCTCCTCCACGTCGTCGTTGATCGCCATCAGGTCGCGTGTCTCCTCCTGCGAGAAACCCTCGTGGCAGTTGTCGATATGGTCAAAGGCGGGGCGGGCAATGTGCAGCAGGGCCTTCGTCACCTCGTTCAGGTAATCGACCACCTGCACATAGTAGTGCGCCGTGTAGATATCGACATTTTGCAACTTCTTCAGGGTCGGCATGAGCGTATATTTGCGGTCGCGCGAGTGGTAGAAGAGGCTGTTGGCCTCCTTGACCATCGCCTGCAACTCGCTGCGATTCTCCTTCATGGTGGCAATCAGCGTACGGTCGTAGATCTTCGTGGCACGCAACATCGTATGCTCCACCTCCTCGCGCAACGAGCGGATGGCATCCTGCTGCTCCTCCGTCTCGGCAGCCTCAACCTGCTCCTCGGACTCCTTCTTCCGGAAGTTGCTGCGGTAGAGCATCCAGCCGCAAAGTACCGTCACGATGACAAAAGCCACCGTGCCTCCATAGATCAGAATCAGACCCACAACAAAGGCGATCAGGAAGCCGCCCAAGGCCGTCACGAACCAACCCATGATCACCGTCATCACACCGGCAATGCGATATACGGCACTCTCACGACCCCAGGCACGGTCGGCCAGCGACGAACCCATGGCTACCATGAAGCAGACATAGGTAGTCGAGAGGGGCAGTTTGAGCGAGGTAGCCATGGCAATCAGCATGGCCGAGGTGGTCAGATTGACCGTGGCACGCACCATATCGAACGGAGCACCGCTATGCTCGATATCCTCAAACTCGAAACGACGCTCGATGCGTGCCTGAAGCGATACCGGGATCACGCGGTCGATCACCCCCTTGCTGAGCATGGCCACGCGAACAATCGTGCGCGAGAAGACCGACGAGTTGGCCTGCGTCGAGCCTTCGTCCTGCGAGGCGAGCTTCAGCTCGGTTTGCGAAACGTGCATCGCCTTCTTCGAGGTCCAAAGCGTGATGAGCATAATCAGACCTGCCATAAGCAGAATCTTCATGTTGGCCGGAATATCCTCGGCCAGGGCGCCCATCATCATGCTGCTATCGCCCGCCTCACGCGCAATGCGGAAAGCGTCGAAGCTCGCCACGGGAACACCGATGAAGTTCACCAGGTCGTTACCGGCAAAGGCCAAAGCCAGGGCAAACGTTCCCGAGAGAATCGTGATACGCAGGATATTGACCTTGAAGAGCTGGACGAACCACAGCAGGAGCGAGCAGACGATCCAGCAGACAAAGAGCGAAATGAGCAGGTGATCGCTGATCCACAGAATCATCGGATGACCCGACAGCAGGTTTTTCAACCCCTTGAAGAGGGCGAAATAGACGATGGCCGTGAGCGATGCACCACACCAGAAAGCACCGATACGACGCAACATGGCGCTATAACGGAATGAGAAGATCGTGCGCGAGATGTACATCACGATCGTACCGCAGGTAAAGGCGATCACGACCGAAAGCAGGATGGCCGAGACGATACCCAGCGCACGCGAGGTGTTGATAAACTCGCCAAGCGAAGCGATCGAGAGGGCCTCTTCGCCCGAAATTTTGTAGATCGAAACGGCAATAGCCGAACCTAACAAACAGAAAATCAACGACACAGTGGTCGAGGTCGGTAGACCCAGCGAGTTGTACAGGTCGAGCAGGATGATGTTGGCGAACATCACGCCTAAGTAGAGCATCATCACCTCGTGGAAGCTGAAAAGCGCGGGGTTGAACATACCGCTACGCGCCACCTCCATCATACCGCTGGAGGTCAAAACTCCGACGATGATACCGACCGAAGCGACCGTCAGGATGGTCTTCATCGAGGCCGCACGCGAGCCGATGGCCGAATTCAGGAAGTTTACCGCATCGTTCGTCACACCGACAAAAAGACCCGTGACGGCCAAGAAACCGAGGATGACAACGATAATTGTATAAATTTCACTCATTGTAAGGGTTAATTGTTTTCGTTCCTATATAGACACAATACGATACAAATATACGGCATAGCCCTCAATTTCGAAAAACATAGCTCCCGATTTAACGTTAATTTAACACAAGGAGAGAGCGAAGAGGAGAGAGCGAAGAGGAAAGAGGAAAGAGGAAAGAGGAAAGAGGAAAGAGGAAAGAGGTAGAGAGAAAAGAGATAGAGAGAAAAGATATTAAAGAGAGAAAAGATATTAACGAAAAGCGTCATCTTGAGCGTCAGCGAACCGACACTCAAGATGACGTTTTTTCAGTGGCCCCAGTTGCCTCAGTTGCCTCAGTGGCCCCAGTGGCCCCAGCAGCCTCAACTACCTCGGCTACCCAACAGGCCCTTCTAAATTTTGAATTTCAACGCTTACTCGGCGCGGAACATATAGCTCTTGCCGGCCTTGGTCTGCACGTCGTACTCCAGGTACTCCTTGAGCGGTACGGAGGGTGCAGGGGCTTCGGGTGAAATTTTCGGATCGAGGATCGGTTGCAATTTCAGGAGCGGGTTATCGGTCGGTGTCGCAGCCTCGGCCAAGCCCTTACCCACGATCGGGGTCGAGGTACGCAGGCGTAGCAGACCACCCAGTGTCGAGCGAATCTTCACCTCGACAATTTTACCCTCTTTCCACACGAGTTTCTCGACCACAAAACCGCCACGACAACGAATACCTGTCACTTCACCTTCGCTCCAGACATCGGGCAGGGCAGGCAACAGATGCACCGCACCCGCATGGCTCTGCACCAACATCTCGGCAATTCCGGCCGCACAACCGAAGTTCCCGTCGATCTGGAAGGGCGGGTGGGCATCGAAGAGGTTGGGGTAAGTGCCGCCATCCTGACCCGACTCGGCCGTCGTGGGCTGAATCTGGTCGGTGATGAGTTTGTAGGCGCGGTTACCATCCAGGAGGCGTGCCCAGCAGCAGACTTTCCAGCCCATCGACCAACCCGTCGAGGGGTCGGTGCGGTGCTCAAGGGTCTGACGGGCGGCAGCCATCAGTTCGGGGTGGTGGAGCGTGATTTGACGACCCGGGTACAAGCCCCACAGGTGCGAAATATGGCGGTGGTGGTCGTTCGGGTTATCCCAATCCTTGAGCCACTCCTGCAACTGGCCGTGGCGACCCACCTGCATCGGCGGGAGCGAGGCGGCAATCCGTTCGAGCGAGTCGATGAAGGATTGCTCCTCACCCAGCTCGCGGGCAGCAAAGGCCGTGTTGTGCATCAGGTCGCTCACCAGCTGGTTATCCATCGTAGCGCCTAACACAACCGAGAAGCTCCGCTTGCCATTGACCGAGGGGCGATTTTCGGGCGAGAAGGAGGGGGCAACCACCTTGTAGCCCGTCTCGGGATCGGTCACGAGCATATCGAAGTAAAACTCCGAGGCGCTCTTCATCAAGGGATAGATCTCCTCCAGGAAGGCACGGTCGCCCGAAATCTGGTACTTATCCCACAGATCCTGACAGAGCCAGGCGTTGCAGGTCGGCCAAATGCCGTACGATGGGCCATCCACTGCTCCCGTCGAACGCCAAATGTCGGTGTTGTGATGCATCGTCCAGCCACGCGCACCATACATCGCGGCCGCGGCATGACCCTGCTCACCGGCCACCTCCTTCACCAGACGGATCATCGGCTCGTGGCACTCCTCGAGAGAGGTAATCTCGGCCGGCCAGTAGTTCATCTCCAGGTTGATGTTGGCCGTATATTTGCCATCCCACGGAGCACGACGGCGATAGTTCCAGATGCCTTGCAGGTTGGCAGCCTGACCACCGGGTTGCGACGAGGAGATCAGCAGGTAGCGACCAAACTGGAAGTAGAGAGCCGAGAGTTGCGGATCGAACGTCGTCGAAAACTCCTTGACGCGCTGATCGGTCGTCTTTTGGGCCTGTTCGTTCGTGCCCAGGTTGAGCGTTACGCGGTGGAACAGCTCGCGGTAACGCTTCGTGTGAAGGGCGAGGGCACGCTCGTAGTTCGTAGGGCGAGCCTCCAGGGGCTTCATCGCTGCAGCGTATGCATCGCCCGACACATCTTTATAATTCACAAAATTAGTGCCCATCGAAACGTAGAGCGTCACGCGATCAGCCCCCCCGACGCGCATCAGTGTATCGGCTACGGCCGTGAGTTCGCCACCCTCGTGTTCGATCTTCGTCAGAGCCGTGAAGCGCACCTTGCCCTCGATGCCCTCGTGGTCATCCGCTTTGCTGTCCAGACGCAACAGGTTGTTCTCCGTCGAGCGCGTGACATGATCGGTGTAGGGGGTCGTATAGCGGGCATCGAACGAAAGAGCACCCTTCTCGGAGGCCGTCAGACGCACGATCAAGAGATCGTCCTCGAACGAAGTAAAGGCCTCACGCTCATAAGTTACGCCTCCGACCGTAAAGCGCGTCGTCGTCACGGCGCGGTCGATATCCAGCTCGCGGTGATAGTTCGTCACCTCACCCTCAAACGGAAAGTCGAGGTGCAACGATCCGACCGTCTGGTAGGGCATACCGTTGGCACGTTTGGCGCTCAGGTAGCGACCACAAAGCGCTTGGGCGCGGTCGTTCTCGCCGGCAAAGAGGAGCTGACGAATCGAATCCAACCCCTCGCGGTTGTGGGGATTGACGTTGTTGTGGGGCGAGCCGCCCCAAACGCTCTCCTCGTTGAGTTGAAGCTCTTCGTGCTGCACACCGCCATAGACCATGGCGCCCAGGCGACCGTTACCGATCGGCAGCGCCTCGACCCACAGCGCAGCCTCGCGGTCGTAGCGGAGTTTCAGATCAGGGGTTGTTTCCGACGTGCAAGCCACCAAGGCAAGCAACAGCAAGGGTAAAAATCGTTTCATGTTGGAATGTAGTTTTAACATATAAGACAAAGATAGAGGGAATTTTTCGAAAAAATGGAAAAAAATCGTATCTTTCGTGCCAAGAATGGAGATTATGTCGGAGTTGGATCAAATTTTCGGAATCAAGAGCGAGGCGGAGTTTGAGGCCTTGGCCCTGTCGGTCTTTTATCGGCAGGCCGAGCAGTGCGCCCCCTACCGCGAGTACCTCGCCCGCATCGGCGTTGATCCGCGGTCGGTCAAAAGCATGGAGCGGATCCCCTTCCTGCCGATTCGGCTCTTCAAACTCCGCAAGGTCTATTGCGGGAATCAGCCGCCTGAGGTGGTCTTCACCTCCTCGGCGACGACGGGGATGACCCCCTCGCGCCATCCGATGGCCTCGCTTGCACTCTACGAGCGTGCCTTTATGGAGGCGTTCCGCTCTTTTTACGGCGACCCTGCCGCGTGGAGTCTATATGCCCTGCTGCCCAACTACCTGCAACGCGAAGGCTCGTCGTTGGTCTATATGGCCGACCGACTGATCAAAGCGTGCGGTTCGGGTGGTTTCTACCTCGATCAGTACGAACAGCTTATTCGGGATATGGCGGCCGATGAAAAACCGAAAATTCTCTTGGGCGTCAGTTATGCCCTGTGGGATCTGGCCGAACGGCACGCCCCGAAGCTCGCAAAGACGATCGTCATGGAGACGGGAGGCATGAAGGGCTACCGCGAGGAGCTGCCGAAGGAGGCCTTTCACAAGATTCTTTGCGAGGGGTTCGGGGTGGAGAAAATCCACTCCGAGTACGGCATGGCCGAGCTTACGTCGCAGGCCTACTCCGCGGGCGAAAATCGTTTTCGTTGTCCGAAGTGGATGCAGGTCTTGGTGCGCGACGTAAACGATCCGTTCGACGTAAGCCGCAAGGCAGGGCGTGGTGGTCTGAATATCATCGACTTGACCAACTACTACTCGTGCTCGTTCCTCCAAGCCGAGGATGTGGTGCGACGGCATACGGACGGCTCGTTCGAGGTCGAAGGACGCATCGACCACAGCGAAATCAGAGGGTGTAATTTATTGGTGCAATAGCTATGCAGGAGATTGATTTGGTTGTTCCGTGGGTAGATGGTGCGGATGAAAAGTGGCAGGCCGAATTCCGACAATATCGCATTGAATCGTGGATGGATACCGCCGCGATTCGCTACCGCGATTGGGGCACGATGCGCTATTGGTTTCGTGCCGTGGAGCAATTTGCTCCCTGGGTGCGGAAAATCCACTTCATTACGTGGGGTCACCTCCCCGCGTGGCTCGATACGACCCACCCGAAGCTCCACATCGTGCGCCACGCGGATTACATCCCGCAGGAGTGGCTTCCTACGTTCAACTCGAATGTCTTGGAGCTCAACCTCTGGCGTATTGACGACCTGGCCGAGCACTTCATCCTGCTCAACGACGACACCTTCTTAACGCGCCCCGCCTCGCCCGAGGATTTCTTTCGCGAGGGGCTTCCGTGCGATATGGCACGCCTGAGTGTGGTGCGTCCCTCGTCCGTGGCGCCGACGATTTTGAACAACCTGTCACTGATCAACGAGCTTCATCCGCGCAAGGCGCTGAACAGGAATTGGCGCAAGTGGTTTGCGCCGTGTTATGGTGTTGGTAATATTCTGAAAACCATATCGCTCCTGCCGTGGAGCTTCTTCCCCGCCTTCTACGATTCACACCAGATGCAACCCTACCGCAAAAGCGATTTTCGCCGTGCGTGGGAGCTGTGGGGCGAGGAGCTGAAGGCGACCTGCGAAAACCGTTTCCGCTCGACCGACGACCTTTCGCATTGGCTCATTCGCTACGATGTGTTGTGTCGAGGCGAGTTCGCACCTCGCTCGATGGCCGACGCGCGGATGCTCACCCTGACGGATCAAAGCGTGGAGGAGATCGCCCACCTGATAGCCACGGGAGCACAACGTCTGTTATGCTTGCACGACAGTGCCGAGATCGAGGATTTCGAACGCGTGGCTACTACACTCAAAGAGGCCTTCGAAAGCCTTTTACCCCAAAAATCGAGCTATGAAAAGTAACATTTCGGTCGTTATCCCCCTCTACAACAAGGCTTCAACCGTCGCCGAGGCGGTGCGTTCGGCCGTCGGGCAGTCGCTTTCGCCCTGCGAGGTGATTGTGGTCGATGACGGCTCGACGGATCATTCGGCCGAGGTGGTCGAGGCGTTGCAACTGCCGTTGGTGCGTTTGGTTCGACAAGCGAACGGCGGTGTGAGCCGTGCCCGCAACCGAGGGGTGGAGGAGGCGCGTGGCGAGTTGGTCGCTTTCCTCGATGCCGACGACTGCTATGAGGTGGACTTTTTACGCGAAATCGCCGATTTGGCCACCGAATACCCCGCTTGCGGGCTTTACGCCACTGCATTTCGGGTCAATCAGCAGGGAAAACTGAGCGATGCACCCTGCCCGAACAAGCGTGGCGAGGTGGATTTTTTTAAAGAATCGGCGCATTGTTACATCGCCATACCCTCGGCCGTCGCGGTGCGCCGTGCGGCTTTTGAGGCGGTGGGCGGATTTCCGGCCGGTATGAAGATTGGCGAAGATCTCTATCTGTGGATTCTGCTGGCGCGTCAATACCGCGTAGCCTTCAGCCCTCGACCGTTGGTGCACTACCGACGCGAGGCAGAGAATCGCTCAACGGCCATCTACACCCCTGAAAAAACGGCCTACTCGTTCGAAACGCTCTACGACCCCTCGGCACCGATTGACGAAAGGGAATTTGTGGCGCGAGCAGCCCTCGGCAAGGCGCTTATTCTTTGCGCCAAAGGCGATACCGCGGCGGCCGATAGGGCTATTAAAACATTCTCGTTTACAAAGACTTATCGTCGCACACGACGCAAAGTGCAGGTGCTAAACAGCCTACCCGTCGGATGGCGACAACCGCTTCTTAATTTTTACAACCGCCTGGCGTGGATAATTGCAAAAAAAGGACTCTGAGAGAGTCCTTTTTTAATTCAAAATGTAGAATTCAAAATGTAGAATTCAAAATTTAGAAGCTAATTGCTAAACGTCAGCTTCTCGCCCGCGACATCGAGGCGGATCGGGCGCGAACGATCGACCTCGCCGCCCAGGATGCGCTTCGAGAGGTCATTGACCACCTCGCGCTGGATGGTTCGCTTCACGGGACGAGCACCAAACAAGGGATCATAGCCCAACTCGGCAATGCGGTTGCGAGCCTCCTCCGTATATTCGAGCACGATGCTGTTTTGCGCCAGAAGTCGCTGTACAGCACGTAGTTGCAGATCAACAATCTCGCGGATATTTTCCTTCGAGAGCGGCTCGAAGAGCACTATCTCATCCACACGATTCAGGAACTCGGGCTTAAGCTGCTGTTTGAGCAGTTCGATAACCTCGTCGCGCGTCTTTTCGAGCAGCGCGGGGTCGATTCGTTCCCCGTCGTACCCCTTCGTCAGGCGCTCCTGAATGAGGTGCGAACCCATGTTCGAGGTCATGATGATGATCGTATTGCGGAAATCGACCGTGCGCCCCTTGTTGTCGGTCAGACGTCCGTCGTCCAATACCTGCAACAAGATGTTAAACACATCGGGGTGTGCCTTCTCGATCTCGTCCAACAAGACCACCGAGTAGGGCTTGCGACGTACCGCCTCGGTGAGCTGACCGCCCTCGTCGTAACCGACATATCCCGGAGGCGCACCCACGAGGCGCGACACGGCATGGCGCTCCTGGTACTCCGACATATCGATGCGCGTCATCATGCGATCGTCGTTGAAGAGGAACTCGGCCAAGGCTTTGGCCAGCTCCGTCTTACCGACACCCGTCGTGCCGAGGAAGATAAACGATCCGATCGGTTTGTGGGGGTCGCTCAGTCCGGCACGCGAACGGCGCACGGCATCCGAGATGGCCGCAATGGCCTCCTCCTGCCCCACGACACGGCTGTGCAACTCGCGCTCCATGTAGAGCAACTTCTCGCGCTCCGAGGCCAGCATACGGCTCACGGGGATTCCCGTCCAGCGCGATACGACCTCGGCCACATCCTCGGCCGAAACCTCCTCCTTGATCATCGACTCGCCGGCCGAGGCCTCGCGGTACTCCGCCTCAAGGGCCGTAATCTGCTGCTCGGCAGCGACAATCTTACCGTAACGAATCTCCGCCACGCGACCAAAATCGCTCTGGCGCTCCGCCTGCTCGGCCTCGACCTTGTACTGCTCGATCTGCTCTTTGAGGGTCTGAATCTGCTGCAACAGATCGCGCTGATGTTGCCACTTGGCACGCATCTGACCTTCACGCGCCTTCAGCTCGTCGATCTCCTTCGTGAGCTGCTCGATGCGCTCCTCGTCCTTCTCGCGGCGGATCGCCTCGCGCTCAATCTCGAGCTGACGCACCCGACGATCGAGTGTGTCGATCTCCTCGGGCACGGAGTTCATCTCCAGGCGCAGGCGCGAAGCCGCCTCATCGACCAGGTCGATCGCCTTGTCGGGCAGGAAGCGCGAGGTGATGTAGCGCGTCGAAAGCTCCACAGCCGAGACAATCGCCTCGTCCTTGATGCGGACGCGGTGGTGGTTCTCATAGCGCTCCTTCAATCCGCGCAGGATCGAGATGGCATCCTCCATCGAAGGCTCTTCGACCATCACTTTCTGGAAGCGACGCTCCAGCGCCTTGTCCTGCTCGAAATATTTCTGAAACTCGTCGAGGGTCGTAGCGCCGATCGTGCGCAAATCGCCACGCGCCAGGGCGGGCTTGAGGATGTTGGCGGCATCCATCGCACCCGACGACTTGCCGGCACCGACCAAGGTGTGAATCTCGTCGATGAAGAGCAGAATCTCCCCCTCGGAGGCAATCACCTCCTGCACAACCGCCTTCAGGCGCTCCTCGAACTCGCCCTGGTACTTCGCACCGGCAATCAGCGCACCCATATCGAGCGAGTAGATCGACTTCGTGCGGATATTTTCGGGCACATCGCCGTCGATGATGCGGCGGGCAATACCCTCGGCAATGGCCGTTTTACCCACACCGGCCTCACCCACGAGGATCGGGTTGTTCTTCGTGCGACGCGAGAGAATCTGCAACACGCGACGAATCTCCTCGTCACGCCCGATCACGGGGTCGAGCTTGCCCTGACGCGCCTGCTCGTTGAGGTTGATTGCATACTTACCCAGCGCATCGTACTCCTGCGAGGCGGTCTGCGAATCGACCGTTGCCCCCTTGCGGAAGGTGCGAATGGCCTCCATCAACTCCTTCTCGGTCGCTCCTTGTCGCTTCAGAATCTCGGCCGCCGTACCCCGCTCGGCCACCAAGGCCAGCAAGAGGTGCTCGACCGAAGCATATTTATCGCCAAAAGGCTTCGTGAAATCGACGGCTCGCTGAATTACGCGCGTCAGTTCGGGGGCGAAATAAGGCTCGCCACCCTCCACCTTCGCCAGGCGCTCCAACGCCCCGCCGACCTCCTCCGCGAGGCGCTTGAGATTCACCCCCACACGCCCCAGCAGAAAGCCCGTCAGCGAGTCCTGCTCCTTGCTCAATACGCGCAGCAGGTGGAGCGGCTCGACAGCCTGCTGACGAAATTCGTGCGCCACGGAGACGGCACCTTGTAACGCCTCCTGTGCCTTGATTGTAAGTGCGTTAATATTCATGCTCTATGGTTGTTTAGTCTGTTTTCGTTTGCTAACAACCCTCCTAACGCAAAAGATTTGCCAACCGCGTGCCGAGTGACTTTTTGGCGGAAAAGAGTGAAAATTTGTCCTTTTTGACAGGTCACACGTGCCAAAGCGTGACTAAATGGCA
>CAYOEE010000032.1:0-11092 GCA_964402935.1 uncultured Alistipes sp.
CTCTCAACTTTCAACTTTCAACTCTCAACTTTCAACTCTTTCCTCTTTCCTCTTTCCTCTTTCCTCTTTCCTCTTTCCTCTTTCCTCTTTGCTCTCTCCTCTTAAAAACTCATTCTCACTCCCACAAGGGCATTGATGCCGTATTCGGGATAGCAGGGATAGGTATAAAGGGGCTGATTGGCGAGGTTTCGACCCTCGACGAAAGCGGTCAGCGACGAGGAGAATATCCACTCGAAATTGAGCCTTAAATCGACCGTAAAGGGGGTTTCAAAGTAACCCACGGGGCGGTTGAGAGCATCGGGTGCGACATAGGCCCAACGCTTTTCGCTCGCAGCCTCGGCCGAGAGTCCCAGGCGGAATTTTCGATGCTCGTAGTTCATGCGGAACACTCCCGCGATCTCCGCCTCACCACTCGGAAGGGCCGTATCCTCCTCGAAGGCGCGGAAACGAGCGCCCACCTCGAAGCTCAGCGCCGTGGTGGGTCGATAGCTCAATTCACCGCCAAAGCCGATCGAGGTCAGCTCCTCCTCCACGAAGGTCATCCAACCTCCGAAGTAGTTTTCGGGCAGGGCTTCGTGTAGAGCAGGCATGACCCAATAACGATGGTTGCGCACCAACTCCAGAGCGCCATACAGACGATAGGCAAAGCGATCGCGCCCAAAAGAACCGCGCAGACCCACCTTAGCCAGATGCTCCACCGTGGGATTCTGTCCCCAGGCATTGGTCACAACATAGGGATTCTGCTCCGTCAGGGATTGATAGTCGGCCGTTTGCAGGCGGCTGTCAATACGCAGGAACGGTTTGAGTCCCTTACGCGCCAGGTTAAACTCCCAGCGCACCTGCGGCAGGAGGTAGTTGCCCGCCTCCGAGCCATCCAAGATCGTGGGGCTTTCGACCCGATCGTGGTAGAAATCAAGTCCCAATTCGAGCGTCATGCGGGGGCGCTGCACGCCATAGCGCAGGCCACCCACGAGAAGCTGTTCGAGGCGATCCTCCAACCCTTTGAAGCCGGCCATGCGTCGATAACCCAGCTCCAAGGCGAGCTGATGCACGCGCCAGCTGCGCGCCAGGCGTGCGCTACCGGCCAGGTTGAACTGACGACCGCGCTCGGTCGCACCAATCGGATCGGAGTGGTCGAAGAAGAGCCCGCCATCGAATTTCAGTTCGAAATTAAAGCGGCTCAGGTTCAGGAAATCATCCCCCAAACGCACCGAGAAGTCCGCATTGGAGTAGCCGATGGCATCACCCACAACACCGCCATCTTTCGGATAGTACATCCCGAAGCGACGATCGAGGCGATGACGATAGCTCACGTCACCCTCCAGCACACGACGACCGAGGTAAGTACCAGCTGCTGCACCTACGCGATTCGTCATGCGCTCGGCGCGGTTGCGGTTGTCGAAGTCGTTTTTGATCTTGCCGTAGCGTCCCTCGTGTTGCAGGTAGCCCACCACATAGCCCGTACCCGGGTTTTGGGTCGAGGCATAGAGGTCGAGCACCGACTGCAAAGGCACACCGGCTGCCGCTTTGAGGTAGAAGGGACGCGGACGATTAAACTCCCAATAGGTCACCGTAGCGGGACGAATGGGGCGCGTCGCAAGGGTTGTTTCGAGCGACAAGGGGGTAATCGTATAGTCGATTTCGGGGCGCAGGGTCATCGTATCGGTCATATCGGGCGCGATCGGGAGCTTCTCGGCAGCCTCCAACGAAGGGACATAGGCCTTCGTGACCTCCACCTGCTTCTCGACCTGCGCCTGCGCACCGAGGCACATCACAAGCGCCACACACAAGGATAACACACGCTTCTTCATCATTCACTAAGGTTTGCAATTCGGGAACGAGCCTCCTCCACAATACCGTCATCCTGGGGCGAGTAACCATCCACGATACTTTGGAACGTGGCACGCGCCTGGAACAGGTCGTTCTTCTTCAAATAAAGATCACCCAACAGCAGATAGGCCTTGGCCAGGAAGTAGGACTTGGGGCCCTGCTCCGAGTAGGTGAAGATTGCCTGCTCGACGGCATCGAGGTTCCCCGCACCGTCGGCATAGTCGTGCTCGATGACATAGTAGGCAGCCGCCGAACCTTCCGTCGTGCGCACCTCGCCCGAAAGCTGACGATAGAGCAGCTGAGCCGCCTCCGTGCGACCCTCCTCACGCATCTGCTCGGCCCAGGCAAATTTCGCCTCACGTGTAGCCGTCTCGCCGGCATCCTCCTTCGCCACCACATCGGCTGCCATGGCGGCAATTGCCTCCCGATCGGCGGTCACGATGGTCGAGCGGACATAGCCCGTCATGGCTGCCTCGCGCTCCGAGGGTGCAGTCACCACATCGTAGAGCTTGCGATAGGCCGCAGCCGCCTCGGCATATCGTCCCTCCTCGGTCGTGAGATTGGCGAGTTGCTTGAGCGACTCGACCGAGTATTGATGATTACCCAGCGAGGTCAGTTCCGTGAGGCTCTCGATAGCGTCCTGTTTGTTGGCACGCCGGAGGTAAAGCGACGAGAGGTAATAGAGGGCATCGACGCGATACGAACCGTTGGGATAGCTCTTCAGGTAGCTGCGGAGCGAACGCTCGGCATCCTCCGCACGGTTCTCACCGAGGTAGAGGGTCTGCGCAGCGGCAAACGAAAGCGAGTCACGCGCCAAGACCGAGAGATCGGTTTCGACACCGGCTCGTTCGGCATAGGCGAAGTAACCATCCACATTACCCTCCGAAACATAGAGGTCACGAATACCCTGCATCGCTTCACGCGCCTCGGCCGATTGCGGTGCCGAGCTTACCACCTCGTGATAGGCGGCCAGCGAACGCTCCTTCTGTCCCATATTGAGGTAGGCCAAGCCCAGATCGGCATAGGCCTGTGCGCGGCGCGACGAGGCGGGATAGCGCTTCACAAAACGCTCCAGGTGGGCAGCACCCTCGCTGTACTTCTCCTGCACGATGCAGGTACGAGCCAACTCGTAGTGTGCCTCCTCAAGGTGATCCCCCGCGCCACCCTGCACGATCTGTTGCAGTGCCTGCTGTTTTTCGCCGGTGCGCCCCACAATGCCGAGCGTGATGGCTCGCTTATAGGCTGCGTAGTGCTGCGTCGTACCTCCGACGGCGATCGACTGGTTGTAGCGGATCAGGGCATCCTCGAAACGACGCTCCGAATAGGCGACATCGCCCAAACGATTGAGGGCATCGCCCCGATAGCTGTCGCGCGTAGCATAGGAGGCGATAAACTGCTTAAAGGCCGTTTCGGCATCGGCCATCTGTTCGCGTTGGAAATGGCAATAACCGAGGTTGTACCAAGCCAAGGCATACTCCCTCTCTGCGCGGGGTGCTCGCTTCAGGTAGCCGCTAAACTTCGATTCGGCCAGGGCGAAGTCCCCTTCCGCAAAGGCAATCTCGCCCTGCCAGAACTGACTGAGCGCCGTATAGCGGGGAGAAACACCCAACTGCACCGACTCGTTCAAAGCCGCACAGGCTGCGCTCATCTGCCCCGCCTTGTAGGCCTCCAACGCTCTGAAGTAGCTGATTTTCTGCATCACGGTGCGCAATTCCGCATCGGCCTCCGGCATCGCCTTGATGGCGCGGTAGGCGGCATCGTAGTCGCGCGAATTGTAGTAGGCCGCCACGAGCAACGTATGCGCCTCGTCACGACGTGCCGACTGCGGATACATCTTCAGGTAGCGATTCAGGAGGTTGATAGCGCCGTTGAAAAGACCGCCACCCAACTCATATTGCAGTTTGGCGCAGTTGAAGAGGGCATCCTCGGCAATCGTGGCATCGAGTCGATGGTCCGTAGCCATGGCGAATGCCTGCTGTGCCTGCTCCTTACACCCCAGGCGCAGGTAGCAGTCGGCCAGGTGATAGGAGGCATTCTGCGTCAGCGCATCCTGCGGGCCGCAAGCCTTTCTTAACCACGGCTCAGCCTCCGCATAACGAGCCAGGCGATAGAGCGAGAAGCCCTTTAGATACGCACCGTCACGATCCAGCTCGCCACCGGCGCCGGTATATTCCTCCAGGTGGTGCAATGTGCGATTGTAGTCGTCGAGGTGAAACCACGACTCGGCCAACACGCGCTCCAACTCGGCACGGCGCTCCGGCACGGCCTTGGCGGCCAAAGCCTCGCCATGCTCGACCACATAGCGGTAATTTCCCTCGCGGAATTCGATTTGCAAGAGGTAGTAAGGGGCTAATTCACCATAAGCCGAGGAGCTGAGCAGCTGCGTAAAACGACGCTTAGCCTCGGCATTGCGCCCCTCGACATAGTCGATATAGGCACGGTAGTAGGTGGCATGATCCGCCAACTCACTCGTCGGGTCGATGCGGTCAAAATAGCCGTAGGCCTCGCGCAAGTTCCCCTCCGAGAAGGCCACATAACCCATACGGATGTTGTAGCGCTCCTGCTCGTGGCTGCTCAGCCCCGCGTAGGCGCACTCCGAGAAGTAGCGACGCGCCTTCGCCAGATCCCCCTCGGCACAATAGTACGATCCAAGTGCATAGCGCACCTTGTTGCCGTAGGTCGAATTGGGATAGCGACGCATAAACTCTTCGAGCGCTTGATCGGCCTCCTCCGCCCCCAGCTCCACGCTGAGAGCGGCGAGGTAGTAGTCGATCTCCTCGCGTTGTGCCTCCTCGGACGGGGCTGTGAGCGCCTGCGCCTTTCGGAAGGCCTGACGAGCATCACTCCAGCGACCGAACTCATAGAGTTGGCGACCGCGCAAAAGCGCCTTTTCGGCTTCGTCCGTCACCCGGGCCGAGGCCGTCAGGGCAATCATCAGCCCCAACACCCAAAGAGCTATCTTTCGCATATTGATTTTGTTTTCAGTAGTTTAACAAATCTAACCTCAACCTCGTTTATAGGCGGGCATCGCGGCAGTTGTATTTGGCCACAATCACGCCGTCTTCGAGCACCACGACTCCGTCTCGAGCACGCAACATGGTCTTCATGGTCGAGGCGTCGATGTTGTAGCAGGGGATCATCATGCCTCCCATCGAAGCATTGACCTGCTCGTAAAGAGGATCGGGCGTGAGGCACACCACGGCATCGCCCCGCAGGATCGCCTGCCGGCACAGATTATTCAGGCGATTTTGGCAGGCAAGCGGAATCCCCTCCATTTCGGTCACGCAGATCATATACAGGCGACCCGGGTAGGTCAGGAGCATCTCCGTGGAATCGCCCTCGGCATTGTGCACGGCAAACTCGCTGATCATTGCCCGCACGACATTTTGTTCGCTCTCGGTGCGGGTATCCACCCACTCCCACTTTGTCTCGTCCTGCCACTCGGTATCCTCGAGGCGGAACTCCTTCAGGCGACCGTTCTTCAGGTTGCGATAGACCAAGACGGTCTCCACCTGCTCATCCTGAGCCACCTGCTCGGCAAGCATCGCCTGATGGATATGCGTACCCTTCTTATAGGGCAGGAAGTCGATCACGGGCAGGTGGTAGTAGCAGTACGTTCCCAACCCCATGGCCACCGAGAAGAACACGACCGTAAGCGCCAATTCCAACTTCGAGAAGGAGAAGATGCGGTCGGGACGATAACGCCACCAGACCACAAAGGCCATCGGCAACAAGCAGAGATTTTTGAGGAAAGTTTCCCAGGGGGTCAGTTTCATCGCCTCGCCAAAGCAGCCGCAATCCTCCACGGGAAGCACCGTGGCGCTGAGGAAAGTGATCGTCGTAAAAATCAGCATCGAGCAGACGGCAAAGATCGAGATGAGGCGGATGCGCACCTTGAAGAGCAACATCAGACCCATCATCAACTCCGCACCGCACAGCCATATCGAGAAGGGCATCACATACTCCTGCAACGAGTCCCAGCCGTAGATCGTGAGGTACTCGCTCACCTTGAGCGCCGTGCCCCACGGATCGACCGTCTTGACAAGGCCCGAAGCGATAAACGTAAGGGCCAAGATCACCCGGCAGAGGTGCGTGAAATTCTTAAAGGTTCGTTTCGTGCGCATAGGCTACAAAAAAGGGTTAAGCAGGGTGCTGATTCGCTCGAAGATCGTATCGGGAGAGGCCATATCGCCCTGTTCGGTGGTGCAATCCACCACTCGCAAATCGTCGTACCGCTCGGCGCAATGCAGATAGACCTCGCGCACCTGTTCCTGCAACGTGAGCGACGCTTCGTGAATATCCTTGCCGCCTTGGAGGTAGTCGCGGTCCTCGCCCTCGCGCTGCTCGCTGAGCTTACGTGCCGTGAACGAGAAGGGAACATCCAAAAAGAGCGAAAGATCGGGCTTCGGAATTCGGTTGTAGCCATACTCCAGGTCGAGAATCCACTGCATCAGTCGGTCGCGCTCCTCGCCCGCAGGGAGCTTGGCGCATTGGTAGCCGACATTCGAGTAGAGGTAACGATCCAGAATCACCACCTTACCCTCGTCGATCCAACGACGAATCGTCGTAGCAGCATCGGCACGATCACCGGCATAGATCAACGCCACGAGGTAGGGATCAACCTCGGAGGCCGAGCCGAACTCGCCACGCAGGAATCGGGCAATCAGCTCACCATAGATCGGCGCATCGAAACGGGGGAAGTGCAGGTAGGCACACTCCTTGCCGCGCTCCTCAAAGAGGCGCGTGAGGCGTTTGATCTGGGTCGATTTACCCGCACCATCCAAACCTTCGAGTACAATAAACATCGTTCTATCGTTTTTTAGGTTTCTTCATCAATAACTATCCGCGCAACATACGTACGGCTCGCTCCACACCACGCACCAGAGCCTCCATCTCGGCCTCCGTGTTATACATGGCCAGCGAGGCGCGGCACATTCCCTGCACGCCGTAGTGCTTCATCACCGGCTCGGCACAATGCTGACCCGTGCGGACGGCAATGCCCAACTTATCGAGGATCATGCCCATATCGTAACCATGCACCCCCTCTACATTAAACGAAAGAATGGCGCATTTATTGGGTGTCGTGCCATAAATTCTAAGGCCCTCGATCTGTTGCAGGCGCTCGGTGGCATATTGCAGGAGGCGCTGCTCGTGTGCTTCGATCTCACGACGGTCGAATTGGTCAATGAAACGGATCGCCTCCATGAGGCCGATAGCGCCGATATAGTTGGCCGTACCGGCCTCAAATTTGAGCGGCACGGGGGCGTAGGTCGTCTTCTCGAACGAAACGCGATCGACCATATCGCCACCACCCATGAAGGGGGGCATCTTCTCGAGCAAGGCGCGCTTGCCATACAACACGCCGATACCCGTCGGGCCGTAGAGTTTGTGCCCCGAGAAGGCATAAAAATCGCAATCGAGCGCCTCGACATTCACCGCGCCATGCACCACACCCTGACAACCATCGACCATCACCACGGCACCCACCGCATGGGCAGCCTCGATAATCGGCCGCAGGTCGGGGCGCGTGCCAAGCGTATTCGAGCACTCGGCAACAGCTACCAGGCGGGTACGCTCGTCCAACAATTCGGGCAGTCGCTCGATGAGCAGTCGTCCCTCATCGTCAAACGGAAGTACGCGAATCTCAGCTCCCTTGCGTTCGGCAGCCAACTGCCAGGGGACGATGTTCGAGTGGTGCTCCAGCTCGCTGATCAGGATATTATCCCCCGCCTGCAAGAACTTTTCGCTCCACGCATAGGCCACCAGGTTGATCGAAGCCGTAGCACCGGCCGTGAAGACAATCTCCTCCTTCTCGCGGGCACCAATGAATCGAGCCACCTCGGCGCGCGCCTCCTCGTACTGCTCGGTAGCCTGCTCCGAGAGGTAGTGCACCCCGCGGTGGATGTTGGCGTTCAGCTCGCGGTGCAGGCGATCGACCGTGCGGATCACCACCTCGGGCTTCTGGGCCGTAGCTCCGCTGTCGAGATAGACCAGCGGACGACCATAGACCTCGCGTCCGAGAATCGGGAACTCCTTGCGTATTTGTTCAACGTCAAACATGATTCGTCGGATTTACATCGTTTCCAGCTTCTTCTCCATCAGCTCCAAGAGGTAAGCGCAAAGGCCATCCTCGTCGCAATGCATCACCAGATCACCCACAAAGCCCGTGATCTGCAATCTTCGGGCCTGCTCCTCGGCCAATCCACGCTGGCGCATATAGTAAACGGCCTCCTCGGCCATCTGCCCCACCGTAGCACCGTGCGAGCACTTCACATCGTCGGCATAGATCTCCAGCTGGGGCATCGTCTCGATGCGTGCCCCCTCCGAGAGCAGGAGGTTTCGATTCTGCTGCTCGGCATCGGTACGCTGGGCATCCTTGGCCACATAGACCATGCCCTCGAAGCGACCCACCGACTTACCGCCTGCCACACCGCGTGCCACCGAACGACTGCTGCAATCGGGTACAAGGTGGTTCGTGCGAATCGCCAACTCGGCACGCTCCTCGCCACCGGTCAGGAAGACTCCGTTCACCTCGCTCTCGGCACCTGCACCTCGGAGATTAACCGTGTAGGCGGCATTCGCCGAGCCTAACTCGACGGAGGTCATCTTCAGGCGACTCGCGGCCTCCTGGTCGATGGTCACGGCCGTAAAAGCCTCGGCCGTAAAGAGCGTATTGACCGTTAGCCGAGCACCCTTGGCAAGGCGAATCTTCACCTCCGAGGTACGCGGCTCGGTGTAGAGCAGCACCAGGTGCGCTGCACCGCCTGAGGCGATCTCGACATCCAGGTGCTCGGCGTCGATGGCCACTGCCGGACGCTCCTCGTGCGTCGTGACCACCCACTGCTCCTTGACCGGATGCATCTCGCGTAGCAATTCACGCAACTCCATCTCCTACTCCTTATAGTCGTTAATCAACCAATCGTAACCCTCCTTTTCGAGCTTCAGAGCCAGCGTCTTGTCGCCCGTATAGATGATGCGTCCCTTGTAGAGGACATGGACATAATCGGGGACAATGTAATCCAAGAGGCGCTGGTAGTGGGTAATGACCACCGTCGCATTCTGCGGCGTATGGAGTTTCGTCACACCCGTAGCCACGATGCGCAGGGCGTCGATATCGAGACCCGAATCCGTCTCATCCAGAATGGCCAGCTTCGGATCGAGCATCGCCATCTGGAAAATCTCGTTCTTCTTCTTCTCGCCACCCGAGAAGCCCTCGTTCACGGCACGCGAAGTGAGCTTCGTATCCAGCTCCACAACCTTCGCCTTCTCGCGCATCAACTTCAGGAACTCGGCAGCCGTCAGCGGCTCTTCGCCACGGAATTTACGCTGCTCATTGACGGCGATCTTCATGAAGTTGGCCATCGTCACGCCCGGAATCTCGACCGGATACTGGAAGCCTAAGAAAAGACCCATGCGGGCACGATCCTCGATCGAACTTTCAAGCAGGTTCTTACCCTCGAACTCCACCTCGCCCTCCGTGACGGTAAACTTCTCGTTGCCCGCCAACACCGATGCCAAGGTCGATTTTCCCGATCCGTTGGGGCCCATGATGGCGTGTACCTCACCCGCCTTCACCTCCAGGTTGATGCCGCGAAGGATCTCCTTACCCTCGACCGACGCGTGCAAATTTTTAACTTTAAGCATATATCTGTTTAATATTTTATCTTCACCAAAAACAAAGTTAAATAATTTATAGCATATTTAACTTATTTTAATTTTGAACTCTAAAATCTAAATTCTAAATTTCAAACTAACCAACGCTTCCTTCCAACTGCAAGGCCAGGAGCTTCTGCGCCTCCACGGCAAACTCCATGGGGAGCTTGGCCAACACCTCGCGGGCATAACCATTCACGATCAATCCCACGGCATCCTCCGTATTCAGGCCGCGCTGGTTGCAGTAGAAGAGCTGGTCATCCGAAATTTTCGAGGTGGTTGCCTCGTGCTCCAAAACAGCCGTGCGGTTGCGACAATCGATGACCGGGAAGGTGTGAGCACCGCACTGATCGCCAATCAAGAGGGAGTCGCACTGCGAATAATTGCGGGCATTCTCCGCCGCGGGATTTACACGCACCAAACCGCGATAGGCATTTTGGCTCTTGCCGGCCGAGATACCCTTCGAGACGATGCGCGAGCGGGTATTCTTACCGATGTGGATCATCTTCGTACCCGTATCGGCCTGCTGGAAGTTGTTGGTCATGGCCACCGAGTAGAACTCGCCCACCGAGTTGTCACCCAGCAGGACACAGCTCGGATATTTCCAGGTGATGGCCGAACCGGTCTCGACCTGCGTCCACGACAGACGGCCGTTCTCGCGGCAAAGGCCACGCTTCGTAACGAAGTTATAGACACCGCCCTTGCCCTCCTTGTCGCCCGGGTACCAATTCTGCACCGTGGAGTATTTCACCTCGGCATCCTTCTCCACGACAATCTCCACGACGGCGGCGTGCAACTGATTTTCGTCGCGCTGCGGAGCGGTGCAACCCTCTAAGTAGCTCACATACGCCCCTTCGTCGGCCACGATGAGTGTGCGCTCAAACTGACCCGTACCCGCCGCATTGATGCGGAAGTAGGTCGAAAGCTCCATCGGGCAACGCACCCCCTTGGGAATATAGCAGAACGAGCCGTCCGAGAAGACGGCTGCGTTGAGAGCCGCGTAGAAGTTATCTTTGTAGGGCACGACACTGCCCAAATACTTTTTGACCAGCTCGGGGTGCTCTTTGATCGCCTCGGAGATCGAGCAGAAGATGATGCCCTTCTCCTTGAGCGTCTCGCGGAAGGTGGTCTTAACCGACACGGAGTCCATCACGGCATCCACAGCAACACCTGCCAGGGCCATCTGCTCCTCCAGCGGAATACCCAACTTATCGAACGTGCGCTTGAGTTCGGGATCAACCTCGTCCATCGAGCCGAGTTTTTTCTTGGGCTTCGGGGCGGCGTAGTAGATGATCTCTTGAAAATCGATTTCGGGAATGTCGAGGTGTGCCCAGGTCGGATGCTCCAACGTGAGCCAATAACGATAGGCCTCCAGACGACGCTCGGTCATCCAGGCCGGCTCCTCCTTCTTCTCGGAAATCAGACGTACAACCTCTTCCGAAAGCCCTTTTTCGATCAGTTCGGTCTCGATATCGGTCGTGAAGCCGTACTTGTACTCCTCACCCGTGAGGTCTTGCAATATCTCTTTTTCGTTCTTCTCTGCCATAGTAACAACTATATCATGCAAAGATAATGAAATTTATTGCTAAAGCAATAAAAAAAAGAGCAA
>CAYOEE010000033.1:0-11049 GCA_964402935.1 uncultured Alistipes sp.
TTCTACGGCTTGGGACAGCACCAGAGCGACGAATTTAATTACAAGGGCAAAAACGAAACCCTCTACCAATACAACACCAAGGTATCCGTGCCCTTCATCGTGTCGAATCGTGGTTACGGTCTCTTGTGGGATAACTACTCGCTCACGCGCTGGGGCGATCCGCGCGACTACGCCAATCTGGACGAGTTGTTCGACAGCGAGGGGCTGACGGCCACCTACAAATCCCGCAAGGGGTTGGTCGTCACGCGCACCGAACCTCGTCTTGACTATGCCGATTTGGAGAAGGTGAAAAACTTCCCCGAGGAGTTTCTGCCCCATTTCTACGGCTCGGAGATTTCGTGGGAGGGCGATTTGACGGCGCGTGAGGCGGGCGTGTACCGATTTATCCTCTACTATGCCGGTTATACGCGGCTCTATGTCGATGGCGAGGAGGTCGTCGAGGAGCATTGGCGCACGGCCTGGAATCCCAACAGCGTGAAGTTCTCGCTTGACTTTAAGGAGGGCGAGACGAAGCACGTTCGCGTAGCGTGGAAACCCGATGGCGGGGTGTCGTACCTCTCGCTCAAGGCCCTTTCGCCCGTGGCCGAGGAGGAGCAGCAAAAGATGTCGTGGTGGAGCGAAATGGGCGACGAGATCGACTACTATTTCGTCATGGGCGATAAGGCCGACGAGGTGATCTCGGGCTACCGAACCCTGACGGGCAAGGCGCAGATCATGCCCCGCTGGGCGATGGGATTCTGGCAGAGCCGTGAGCGCTACAAGACGCAAGAGGAGATTGTTTCCACCGTAGCCGAGTATCGCAAACGGGGCATCGGTCTGGATAATATCGTGATGGATTGGTCGCACTGGGAGGAGGATAGCTGGGGCAGTCACGAGTTTGATCCCGCGCGCTTCCCCGACCCGAAGCAGATGGTGGATTCGATCCACGCCCTCGATGCCCGTTTCATGATCTCGGTGTGGCCGAAATTCTACCTCACGACCGACCACTACAAGGAGTTGGATACGCTGGGTGCAATCTATCAACGAGCCGTGCAGGACAGCGTGCGCGACTGGATCGGCCGAGGTTACATCGGATCGTTCTACGACGCCTACAATCCTGAGGCGCGCAAATTGTTTTGGCAGCAGATGAGAGAACACTATTTCCCGCTGGGGGTCGATGCCTGGTGGATGGACGCCTCGGAGCCGGATATCCTCTCGAACGCCTCACTCGAATACCGCAAGGCCCTTTCGGGTCCGACCTATCTCGGCTCCTCGACCCGCTACCTGAATACCTACGCCCTGATGAATGCCGAGGCTATCTATCACGGCCAGCGAGGCGAAAAACCCAATCAGCGAGTATTCCTTTTGACCCGCTCGGGCTTTGCCGGCCTGCAACGCTACTCGACGGCCACCTGGTCGGGCGACATCGGCACCTGCTGGGAGGATATGGAGGCGCAGATCTCGGCCGGCCTGAACTTCTCGATGTCGGGTATTCCCTATTGGACGCAGGATGTGGGCGGATTCTCGGTGCAGAAGAAATTCGAAAAGGCCACCGAAGGGTCGGAGGCCATGGAGGAGTGGCGCGAGCTGAACGCCCGCTGGCATCAGTGGGGAGCTTTCACGCCCCTCTACCGTTCGCACGGACAGTACCCTTTCCGCGAGCTGTATCATATTGCCCCAGCGTCGCACCCCGCTTACAAAAGTATGTTCTATTACAACCGCTTGCGCTATCGGCTGATGCCCTACCTCTATACGCTCGCCTCGCGCACCTGGTTCGACGATTATACGCTGATGCGTCCCCTTGTGATGGATTTTCAGGAGGACGAACGGGTGCTCGACATCGGCGATCAGTTTATGTGTGGAGACGCCTTGCTGGTCTGCCCCGTCTATCGCTACCAGGCACGCACACGGGAAATCTACCTGCCCGAGGGGTTGTGGTATAACTTTTACACCGAAAAACCGATCGAGGGCGGTCGCACGATCGAGGTGGCAGCCCCCTACGAGCGGATGCCGCTATACGCAAAAGCGGGCGAGATCGTTCCGTTGGGAGAACCGATCGAATACACGGCTCAGGAGCAGGATGGTCACCTGATACTGAACGTCTATACGGGTAAGGATGCTCATTTTACGCTCTATGAAGATGACGGAGTGAGCTACGACTACGAGCAAGGGGCTTACACGCAGATTCCCATTGCGTGGTCGGAGGCCGAACGCACGCTTTCGATCGGGGAGCGCAGGGGCGCCTACGAGGGGATGTTTGCCGAGCGAACGATTACCGTGCGCCTGATCTCTCCCGCAGGCTCGACTTCCCGCCAAGTGCGTTACAACGGAACAGCTATTACGATTCAACAAGAATAAGCGATGAATAAACCTCTCTTTTTGCCCTTTGTGGCCCTGTTTGCGCTTTGGATGAGTGCTTGTGCACCGTCCAACGAGCCGCTCTATCTGAATGAAAATGCGCCGATCGAGGAGCGCGTGGAGGATGCCCTGAGCCGTCTTACGGTGGAGGAGAAGGTGGCCCTTTGTCACGCCCAATCGAAGTTCTCGATCAAAGGCGTACCGCGCCTCGGTATCCCCGAAGTGTGGATGAGCGACGGCCCGCATGGGGTGCGTGCCGAGATCGAGTGGGACAGCTGGGACTATGCCCATTGGGGCAACGATTCCTGCACGGCCTTTCCGGCGCTGACCTGCCTGGCCGCCACCTGGAATCCCTCCATGTCGGCCCTTTATGGCCGGGCTGTGGGCGAGGAGGCGCGTTACCGCAAGAAGGATGTGCTGTTGGGCCCGGGTGTGAATATCTACCGCACGCCGCTCAATGGCCGCAACTTCGAGTATATGGGCGAAGATCCCTATTTGGCCTCGGTGATGGTTGCTCCCTATATCCGCGAGGCGCAGAAGAATGGAATTGCCACCTGCGTCAAGCACTATGCGCTCAACAACCAGGAGACGCGCCGTATGCGGGTCAATGTAAACCTCTCGGAGCGTGCTCTGCGCGAAATCTACCTGCCCGCCTTTAAAGCGGCTGTCGATGCCGGTGCGTGGTCGTTCATGGGGTCGTATAACCGCTACCTCGGACAGCATGGTTGCCACAACGATGTGCTGATCAATCAGATTCTGAAGGAGGAGTGGGGCTTTGACGGTGCTTTTATCTCCGATTGGGGTGGTACGCACGATACCTACGGGGCAGCCGAATACGGGCTTGATATCGAGATGGGTACCGGTTCGGACGGATTGACCTACTCGACCAAGAATCACTACGACAACTACTACCTGGCCCTCCCGTACCTCGATGCCCTGAAGCATGGCGAGGTGGATGCTGCGAAGCTCGACGACAAGGCACGTCGCGTCTTGCGCCTGATCTTCCGAACCCTGATGACGAAGGATCGTCCCTGGGGCTCGTTTGCCACCGAGGAGCACGCTGAAGCGGCGCGTGAGGTGGCGCGTGAGGGTATTGTTCTGTTGAAAAATGACGGCATCCTCCCCTTGCAACCGGCTGCCAAGCAGCGTATTGCCGTGATTGGCGAAAATGCTACCCGCTCGATGTGCCGCGCAGGTGGCTCGTCGGAGCTGAAGCCCTGGCGCGAGGTGTCGCCCCTCGAGGCGGTCGTGGAGACCTATGGTGAGGAGCGAGTGAGCTACGCCATGGGCTATGGCAGCGGCCCCTCTTCGTATGGCCGCGTGAATCCCTCGCCCTACGATGCCGAGGAGCTGAAAAAGGAGGCTTTGCAGGTTGCCGCCGAAGCGGATGTGGTGCTCTTTGTGGGTGGCCTGAATAAGAGCCATCGACAGGATTGCGAGGATGGCGACCGCCTGACATACGCCCTGCCGTTTGGGCAGGAGGAGCTGATTCGTGCTCTGGCCGAGGTGAATCAAAACCTGGTCGTGGTGCTTGTTTCGGGCAATGCCGTCGAGACGCAGTGGAGCCACCTGCCGCGTGCGATTCTCCAGGGTTGGTATGGTGGCACGGAGGCGGGTCATGCCTTGGTTGATGTGCTGAGTGGTGCGGTCAATCCGAGTGGCAAACTGCCCATCTCGTTCTACGCTCGCCTGGAAGATTGCGGAGCACACGCCTTTGACGAGAGTTGCTACCCGGGCGTGGAGGATGAATGCTACTACAAGGAGGGAATCCTGGTCGGCTACCGCTGGTTGCAGGCCAAGGGAATCCGGCCGGCCTATCCCTTTGGCTACGGCCTTTCGTACACCTCGTTCGAACTGGGTGAGCCTGCGACCAAGCGCACGAGCTACACGGAGAAGGATCGGGTGACGGTGCGTGTTTCATTGACCAATACGGGCGAAACGGCAGGTAAGGAGGTCGTTCAGCTCTACGCCTCGAAACCCGAAAGTGCCGTGGAGCGTGCTCCGCGCGAACTGAAAGCCTTCGAGAAGGTGTATTTGGAGGCGGGTGAAAGTCGCACGGTCGAGCTTTCGTTCGATGCTGTGCAGCTGGCCTATTGGGACGAGGCAACCCACGCATGGCAGGTCGAAAAGGGCGATTATGATCTCTATGTCGGAAATTCGTCCGAGGCGACGGATAAGCTTACGATTACGATCCGATAGGTGAAGAAGTTGTATAACAAGGTGATTTTGGCGTTTTACTCGCCCTCAAAATCCTCACATACGCTTTAGTATGCTGCGGTTTTTCGGGCTTCGCAGGCCTAAAAATCCCGCTTGTTATACAACTTCTTAACGAAAATGGGCTCTCCTCAAACTTGATGGACAGCCCATTTGTATTTGTGGTTTAACTAATAGCTCACCTTCACCCACTCGATTTCGATGCCTTTGGGCGTCGTGCCTCGATCCTCGAAGTCCTCGGCGCGGAGCGAGAAGTAGAGATTCTCGACCTCGGGCCAATTGATAAAGGTCTCCGTACCTCCGAAGTCGGGACGGTAATAAGGCCCGAAGCCCGGCCAATCCTGCGGCAGTTGCGGAGTGCGGTCGGGGCGGAAATCCTGTGCGCGGAGCGTGTACTCCTGCCACGCTTCGTGAATCGGCACGGTGATGCCCCACGAACCGAAATCCTCCTCGCTGAGTAGCACGCGCAGGGTGGTTGTCGTGGGGGTCAAAGCCCGCACGCGGATCGTCAGCTGCGGGCTGTCGGAAGCCTGCAAACCGAGTGAATCCAACGGCATCTTGATGCTGTGCTGGGCCGAAATATCGGCCGGAAACCAATGCTCCTCCCGATGGCTCATATCCTCGGCCCAAAGGGTCAGGGTATTCTCTTTGGTGAGACGCTTATCGAACGAGGGGCTGAAGAAACCGCCGCGCGTAAAAATCAGCTTGTTGTAATCGCGCTGAGGATCAAACAATACCGACTCCTCGTGGTTGGTCGTCACCTGCTCCTTGTAGCCTGCCTGCTCCCACTCCGAGTAGGGCAACACGGCCGAGAGACGAGCACCATGCGTACGCCCCTCGGCATATTGCAGAGCCTCTTCGCGCTTCGCGGCCAAGATGTAGCGCTCCGTTTCGGCCGCGAAACCGCCTTGTTGCGACTCGATGAGCGAGCGGTTCTTTTCGTCAGTCGAGCAGCGACAGATCACATAGTTCTCGCCCAAATCGGGCAACGCAACCGTTACCCAACCGCCCGAAGATTCGGCTTCGAAAATCTGCCGATCGAGGTTCGGATGGTGTTGGAAGGGGTCTTGGAGCTGCTTCGAACCCGGGTAAATCTCCAACTGCCACACGCCGTCGGCGAGCTTGTCGAGAAAATATGCTCCCGAGCCGTTGTAACGGACAAGACGCGACGAACCGGTGCCGGCAATCTGCTTCAAGCGACGCGGATCGACCTCGAAATTATCTGATAGGGAGTTCGAGTAGAGGAGCGTTTCGCCATCGTAGAAGATGCTGCGATTCGCCTTCCAATCGACGGTTACGGGGCCGAATTGCGCGTTGTGGGGGTACTGCCCCCAATCCTTGCCACGTGGCAGAGCCTCCATCGCCTTGGCGGCAATCATGGCCGAGATGGCCTTTTGCGGGGTGAAGACCAGATTCAGCAGGTGGGTCTGCCACCCCAGATTCCACGGTGCGGTAGCCAACATATCGTAGGAGAACATCGCCGCCCACTGCACACCTCCCTCGCGGAACTCGCGCACCTGCGCCGGATACATGTACGAGCAGGTCAAATCGGCGGCATCGAACTCATAGACGAACTTCGAGCGCGGGCCGATATCGACGGTTTTCATCGGCGTATAGTCGTTTACATAGGGCAGGTAATTCCCCTGCAACGTATAGCCGTGGGTGAGCTGCGTGGGGTACCAGCCGTAGGTGGCAGCCTGCGCTCGTGAATCACGAATCGCCTCGGCCGTAAAGAAGTTCTCCGAGAGGTTGTAGGCGATGATCTTTTGACATCCCGCCTTGCGGATCGCGTCGGTCATCGTGTCGATGTAGGCACGGATCTCCTCGTTGCGCCCCATGATGCGCGCAGGCTCGTTCAGGATCTCGATGGCAATGATGTGCTTTTCGTCCTTGTAACGGTTGCCCGTGTAGCGGTTGCGGTAATTCAGAAATTGGGTCATGTAGCGCTGCTGGGCACGAATCGCTTTCCGATCGAAGGTCAGCGACTCCTTGCCGTAGTGCGCCGTGAAGCCGTCGAGGTTGCGATCTCCGTCGGGCCACCACGCGGCATGAGCCACCGTGGGCGAGAAGAGCATCAACATCCCTTTTTCCGAAGCCTTGAAAACAAGGTAATCCAAGAGGTCGAGGTGCTCGTTATCGACCAGGTTGCCCGCTTTGTCCGAGTTCTCCCAGTCGCCCCAGAATGAAAGACGAATGGCCCGCATACCCATCCTTGCGAGGTGCTCCATGTCGGTGTCAATCAATCGTTTCTTCCCCTCCAGGGTGGGAATTACCTTGTGCGCGGCACGGTAATCCGAGGCCGAGGGGAGACAGTAATTGACGCCAAAAACGGCCACCTCCCGCTTGTCGGCCGTATAGCGAATAACGCCCTCGGCGTCTTGATAGACCAACTCCTGGGCAACCGCCGTCCCCGCAATCAGCAGGGCAAGCGTAAGAAAAAGTTGTTTCATATATGCGTAGTGGGTGTTAGGCGTTGGATGGGGTCTCCTCGCTAAGGAGGGCGATCAACGTTTCGGCTTCGCTGCACGAAATCCAAAGACGATCTTCGTAGATGGTGTTGATTTCGACCATGTTCCGCCACTCGGAGGCGTAGATCGTAAGGCGCTCGAAGTGCTTCAGGTCGAAGAAATGGCCATAGTAACCGAAAAACCCGCATCCGCCAAAGAGGGGGATGATTCCCCGCATTTCCGATTGCTCGACACGTCGCACGGAGGCGATCTCCTTGCGCGGTATCTCGGTCATATCCAGCAGACAACGCACCTCGAGCTTCTCCTCCGTCAGGATCAGTTTGCGCGGAATCGAGAGCGCCATCAAGATCAGTAAAGCACCGATCGAGGTGGCGAACCAGGCCGAGAAATAGCCCCCTTCGTAGAGCAGGTAAAGTCCGATTCCCAGGCCGATGTAGAGCACCACATAGAGCAGTGTCCAGTACCAGGTCTTTCGGTCGATGCGGTATCGGTAGGTGTGAGTCATGGGAGCGTGTTATTGATCTTGTTCTTCCGTTTCGCCCGCCTCGAGGAGGGCACGGGCAATCGTGAGGTCGTCGCGGGTCGTGATCTTCAGGTTCGAGCGCTCGCCCGCCACGAGGTGAATCTGCTCACCGAGCGCTTCGACAACCGAGGCATCATCCGTAAAGCGGGGCGAGAAATCGACCTCGTAGGCCTCTTCCAAGAGGGCGCGACGGAATACCTGCGGTGTCTGCACGATACGAAGCGGGGTACGGTCGATGATCTTCGAGTTCTCGCCTTCGATCATGCGGTACGAATCGACCGCCTCGACCACCGGAATGGCCGTTCCGAACTCCTCGGCAGCCTCTACCGTGCGGTGAATCAACTCCGTAGTCGGCAGAGGACGCACACCGTCCTGCACGGCCACCAGCTCCACGTCGTAGCCCACGGCCTTCAGTCCGTTCTTGACCGAGTGAAAACGCTCCGCGCCACCCGCCACCACGCGGTGGTGAGCCACCTCGAAGCGGGCTTTGAGATTCTCCCAAAAGGGGATGTGCTCCTCGGGCAGGACGACCAGCAGTTGCGCCGCGGGAAGCGCCTCTCGAAAACGGTTGATCGTGTGCGCCAGGATGGGCTTCTCACCCAACATCATAAACTGCTTGGGGAGTGCTCCGCCCATGCGTTTGCCACCTCCTCCGGCGACGATGATTACGGCCGTGCGTAGCATATTATTTCGTTTTAGCGGTGAGTGAATCGGTCGGTATCGGCTCGGGTAGCACGATCGAATCGACCTGCGTGATGATCTCCTCGGGCTTTACCTCGCCTTCGAGCTCGGCCATGATGCGGTCGCGCACAAACTCGAACTTGGCGCGATTCTCCTTCGAGATCGGCTCGGCAGGCTCCTGCGGTACTTTCAGGGGGTTGATCGGCGTGCCGTTTTTCCAGATGCGATAGTCCAGGTGCGGGCCGGTCGAAGTACCCGTCGAGCCGACATAGCCAATGAGCTGACCCTGCGTTACGCGCGTACCGACGGCAATTCCTTTGGCAAAGCCTCTGAGGTGCAGGTAGCCCGTCATGAGGTTGCCGGCGTGCTTGATTTTGATCGTGTTACCACCGCCACCGCCCCAGCCGCGGAACGTGACGACACCATCCGCAACGGCACGCACCGGCGTACCCGACGGGGCGGCATAATCGACACCCGTATGGGGACGGCGCACCTTGTGCACGGGGTGCAGGCGCGAGTAGGAGAAGCTCGACGAGATGCGCGAGAACTTGAGCGGGGCTTTCAGAATGTTCTTGCGCAACGAACCACCGTCGGCCTCCCAATATTGGAGCTTGTCGCCCTGGCGGAAGGGGATGGCGTAGCGCGTCTTACCGGCGTGGTTGAACTTGGCACCCCATACGCGCCCGATGCCGATCGAGATCGTATCGTCGATAAATTTCTCGTCGTAGATGACCGTAAAGTCATCGCCGGCCTGGATGCCGAAGAAATCGACCGTCCATTGGTAGATATCCTCCAGCTCGGCCGCCAAGGCGTAGGGTAGGTCGGCCTCCATGATGGCACCCCAGAGCGAACTTTCGATCACGGCACTCTTCTTCGTGCGACGGATGGTCGTGGGTTTCTCACCCTTGGTGATGGTCACCGAGTCGCCTACAAAGCCGAAGACCACATACTCCGAAACGCTCTTCTCGTAGGCCAGGTAGTCCAGGTGGGGTGCGTAGAGCGAATCTTCGTGGATGAAGGCGGTGTATTTATGTCCGGGGCGGATGTTGCGTAGCGGAAAGGCTTCGCGTGAAGCCTTGTCGAGGTGGTCGATTAACCGAGCCGAAACGCCGAATTGCCCCAAAATGCCGCCGACGGTCTGCCCCTCCTGCACCTCGCCCGTTTCGAGACGGTACAGATCGGCGTCAATGCCGTAGCGGATATTCTTCGGAGGTTCAATCGTTGCCTCTTCGTTGCTCTTCGAACCGGAGCAGGCGGTGGTTGTCACAAGCAGGAGTGCTGCGACGAGGGTTTTGATATGGGTAAAATTGGGTCGTTTCATGTCATATAGGGTTTTGTGGTGTAAAGATAACACAATTTCGCCACAAAAAGTATATATCTTCGGGTAGAATACCCGAAAAAAAGAGAAAAGGTGCTTTTTGTTTGTCGGTTCGAAAAAAAATGTCTATCTTTGAAAAGATAGTGTGATTAGATCAACCAAACGATGCGTGATTTGCTCTACATACCCCTCTCGTGGCTCTACTCGATGGCTGTGAATTTCCGTCACCGCCTCTTCGATTGGGGAGTGCTCAAATGCGAGGAGTTCGATATTCCGATCGTCTGCATCGGCAATATCACGGTGGGCGGTACGGGCAAGACCCCGATGGCCGAGATGCTGATCACCTACCTCAGCCGCACGCACTGTGTTGCCCTGCTTTCGCGTGGCTATGGTCGTCGCACGAAGGGCTATCGAGAGGTGACCGTTGATGCCCATTACCGCGATGTGGGGGATGAACCGTTGCAGATCAAGCGTAAATTTCCGACGACGACCGTGGTTGTGTGCGAGAAGCGCGTGGAGGGTATTCGCCGCATCCGCGAGGAGCACCCCGAAGTGAATCTGATTGTGATGGACGACGGATTCCAGCACCGCTATGTGCGTCCGAAGATCAATGTGCTGATGGTCGATTCGACCCGCCCGATCCAAAGCGACAGGATGTTGCCTGCCGGAACGCTCCGCGATAACCCCGAACAGCTCTACCGCGCCCACTACTTCGTGGTGACAAAGTGTCCCGAGAAGATGGCTCCGATCGACCGTCGCATCCTGCGTAAGGTGCTGATTAAGTACGCCTACCAGCGCATCTACTTTACCCGCTTCGAGACCTTCTCGCCCCAGCCCATTTTCCGCACGGAGAGCGATGTGGTGCCTCTCAAGCAGCGCGGTAAGGTAATTGCCCTCTCGGGCATCGGGAATCCCAAGCCTTTCCTCTCGACCCTCCACGAAAGTTACCAGGTGGTTGAGGAGGTCACGCTGAAGGATCACCACGTCTATCGCGTGCGCGATATGATCTATTTGGAGGAGCTTCTGAAGCGTCATCCGGGGGCTGTGATCGTCACGACCGAGAAAGATGCCGTGAAGATGGGACGTCCGGGTAAGATTCCGGCTCTGGTGCGACGAAGCCTCTATTTCCTCCCGATCGACATTACCTTTATCGAAGATTCGGCAACGGATTTTCTGCAAAAAATAGAAGAAGATGTTAGAAGCAATTAAGAAGACCGCGGCTTGGATCAAGGCCGCCACGAACGATTTTACCCCCGAGGTGGGCATCATCCTCGGTACGGGTCTGGGTGACTTCGGTGAGAAGATCGAGGCCGCCTATATATTGGATTATAAGGAGATTCCGGGCTTCCCCGTCTCGACGGTCGAGGGGCACAAAGGACGCATGATTTTTGGTACGATCGAGGGTCGCAAGGTGGTGGCCATGCAGGGCCGTTTCCACTACTACGAGGGCTACAAGATGACCGAGGTGACCTTCCCGGTGCGCGTGATGAAGCTCCTGGGTATCGAAT
>CAYOEE010000034.1:0-11040 GCA_964402935.1 uncultured Alistipes sp.
ACGCGAAAAAAATAGCCACAAAAAAGCTGTAAAATCATTTCGCAAACAAATTTAAACAGCTTCTAAAGCCGCTTTTATTTTTTTAGAGGCAGTCCTCGAAGTAGTTGGTGACCTTCTGCATCAGGTGGACACGATCCTTGCCCATCACGTTGTGCTCGTGGCAGGGATAGGGGAAGTAATCGACCTGCACCCCCTTCACGACGCAGGCGCGCACAAAACTCAGGCTGTGTTGCCACAAGACCGTAGCGTCGATTGCACCCTGGCAGATCAGGAGCTTGCCCGCGAGTTTTTCGGCCATCGGAATCAGGCTGGTCGAGGCAAAGCCTTCGGGATTCGTTTCGGGCGTCTCCATATAGCGCTCGCCATACATCACCTCGTACCATTTCCAATCGATCACCGGACCACCGGCTACACCCACCTTGAAGACCTCCGGATAGTTCGTCATGAGCGAGATGGTCATAAAACCGCCATACGACCACCCATGCACGCCCACGCGGTCACGATCGCACCAGGGGTGTTGCAAGAGCCACTCCAGACCGGCCATCTGATCCGCCATTTCACACTTACCGCACTGGCGGTGAATTGCCTGCTCGTAGTCCAGACCGCGATTCGACGTACCTCGGTTGTCCATCACAAAGACCACATAGCCGCGCTGGGCCATATACATCTCCCAGCGACGCAGTTGCGCCTGGAAGCTGTTGGTAACCATCTGCGAATGGGGACCGCCATAGACATAGAGGATCACGGGGTACTTCTTCGCCGGGTCGAAATCATGGGGCTTGATGAGGCGATAGTAGTTGTCGTACCTGCCGTCGGCGCTCTTGACCGTGCCGAGCGTGATTTCTCCGAAGTTGAGTTTCTCGGTCGGATCGGCGGCACGCAGCAGCTCGCGGCTCAGCTTGCCGCCGGTCGAAGCCAGGCGCACGACGCGAGGCACCGAAAGCGAGGAGTAGGTGTCGATCAAATAGTTGCCATCGGGGCTGATATTGACCGTATGCACACCTGCATCGGGCGTCAGGCACAAGCTTTTACGCGTTTTCAGATCGAGGCGGAAGAGGTGACGCTCCACGGGTGAAAGCTCGGCCGAGTAGTAGTAGATGTAGCGACCATGCTCGGCCACCAGCTCCACATCGGCATCGACCTTCGTCAGGCGCTCGACCGTTCCACGGCTCAACGAGCAGAGGTAGAGGTTACGCCATCCGTCGCGGTTCGAGGTGGTGTAGATAAATTGATCGGGATCGCTCTTGAGGAAATGCAACGCATACTGCGGCTCGACATATTTGTCGTTCTTCTCCTCCAGGATCGTGCGGATAAACTTACCGTCGGCCGCATTGTAAGCGTTGAGCTTCATCTGCTTCTGCGAACGATCGAGTACCTGGATGTAGATCGTCTTCGAGTCGGGTGCCCAGCTAATGCAGGTCAGGTAGCGCTCCTCGGTAAAGTCGGTCACTTCGACCCAGACGGTCTGCTGCGTTTCGTAGTGGTAGATACCCAGCCGTACATACTCCGAAGCCATGCCGGCCATCGGGTACTTCACCTCGCGCAACGTACCCGTGCGGGAGTTGATATCGAGCAGCGGAAAGGTCGAAACACGGCTTTCGTCCTTTTGGAAGAAGGCCACCTGCATCTTGTCGGGCGCGGGGAACATACCGCCTGCAATACCGAACTCGTTGCGGCTCACGGATTGTCCGCTGACGATGTTTTTATCCTCGTTGCAGGTGATGGCGTACTCTTTACCGGCGCGGTCGCTCCAATAGAGATTATTTGCGCGCGTGTAGAGGAAACGTCCCTCATCGGCATAGCGGGCGTTCTCAGCCCCCTCGGGAATCGCGTAACGGTGCACGATCGTATCGGCTACGGGGTCGATACCCACCAGCTCACGACCGGCCATAAAGCGCATCGTGCCCTTGCCCGTCAGCGTATAGGGCGGCATACGACGCAGCTCCGTGCCGAGCAGCGCGTTAATCTTTTGGAGCGTAGTCAGCTCCTGTTTCTCGCCCGTCTTGGGGTTTACGGCATAGATAACCCCTTTCTCCACCGTCGTATAAACCGAACCATCGGCTCGCCAGGTGCAGGGGAGGTTCTCTACGGCAAGACCCGTACCCAGCACGGCCTCCTCCATGGTCAGCAGACGCTCCTGCGCCTCAATCGTTAGCGAACAGCAAGTCATAAATGCTAAACATAGGTAAAAAATTCGCTTCATCTGTTTCGTTGGATTAAATTTTCCGTAAAAATACGAATCGAATCTCGAAAATGCAACTCACAGCCCCTTTTCGCGGCGCTTTTGTGGCGAATGGCGCAGTTATCTCCGTTCGCCACACCGCCGAAATTCATCCCACAAACCTGCTCGAATCTCCCGATTTGGCCACTCGGAGGGGCTTTTGGCCACATTTGAGGAGCAAAATCCGATTCTGCAGATCGGCTTTCGTATCTTTGCCGCCGAAAACCGAATCACAAACTAAAATCCAAACATCATGTCGGAAATTCAAAACAAAGTAACGGAGATCATCGTGGACAAACTGGGTGTGAAGGCAGCAGAGGTTACCCCCGAGGCTAACTTCACGGCTCACCTGGGCGCTGATTCGCTCGACACGGTAGAGCTCATTATGGAGTTCGAGAAGGAGTTCGATATCGAGATCTCGGACGACGATGCGCAGCAGATCCAAACCGTAGGTGATGTGATCGCCTACCTGGAGAAGCACGTTCAGTAATCGGCTCCGCCCCTTGGAGGTTTCGGCCGAGAAAGCCACGCTACGAAGGCCGGAATCTCCTTACACTGCACCTATTCATCAAAAATAATATATGACATCATTCATCAAACGTTTCGAGGCCTCGGTGTGCGAAAATTGGCAACAGCCCGCACTCAATAACTTCCGCCACGCCTCGATTACCTACGCCGAGTTGGCCGCCGAGATCGAGACCCTCCACCTGTTGTGGAAGGATGCCGGTCTTGAGGCGGGCGACAAAATCGCCCTCAACGCCCACAGCACGGCCAACTGGATCACAACCTTTATGGCCGCCGTTTCGGGTGGCTATGTGGCTGTACAGCTCTTCAACGGATATACGCCGATTGATACGCAGCTCCTAGTCGATCACTCGGACAGCAAACTGCTCTTCACCGAGCGTTCGATCTTCGAGAAGATGGATCTCGATACGATGCCCCAACTGCTGGGCGTGATCGACATGAACACGATGGAGCTTTTGGCCGCTCGTGGTAACTTTGCCACGCTTTATGCCGCCCGCAAGGAGCGATTCTCTCAACTTCATCCCAAGGGGATGACCCCCGAGGATATCCACTATGCCGATTCATCGCTCAAAGAGGTGTGCGGCATCAACTACACCTCCGGTTCGACCGGCAATCCGAAGGGCGTCATGCTGACCGTCGAGAACTTCTCGGCCAATGTCGATATGCTGGTCGAGGTCTTCCCCTTCGAGCGTGGCGATGGCTATCTGAGTATGCTCCCCCTAGCGCACATCTTCGGCCTGACGGTCGATGGCATCACGCCGCTCTGCGCCGGTATGCACCTGACGATTCTGGCCACGCTGCCGATTCCCGTGACGCTGAAGAGCGCCCTGCAGGAGGTGCGCCCGCGTATGTTCTTTGCCGTGCCGCTCGTGCTGAACAAGATGATCGACTACACGATCGGCGAGTTCGTGCACAGCAAGACGGGAAGCGAGCGACTGGCCGATTACAAGAATCATCCCGACTTCTGCGCAGCCCTGCGCACGATCTTCATGAGCGCCTTCGGAGGTCGCTGTGAGCTGATTTTAACGGGTGGTGCGGCTATTCCGGCACACATCGAGGAGTTGCTGGCCACGAAGCTCAACGTACCCTTCATGACCGGCTACGGCATGACCGAGTGTGCCCCCATCATTTCGATTGCCCACCCCGATCAGCCCTACAAACTCAAGTCGTGTGGCAAGATGCTCGAGTGCTACCAATTCCGCATCGACTCACCCAATCCGGAGCGTCTGGCAGGTGAGTTGATGGTCAAAGGCCCTTGCGTATTTATCGGCTACTACAAGAACGAAGCCGCCACGGCCGCCTCGTTTACTGCCGAGGGTTATTTCCGCACGGGTGACCTGGGTATGTGCGACCGCGAGCGCACGCTCTTCCTGGTCGGTCGTTGCAAGAGCATGCTCCTTTCGGAGAATGGTCAAAACATCTTCCCCGAGGAGATTGAGGTGGTACTCAACGCCATGCCCTATGTAGCCGAGTCGATCATCGTGCAGCGCCAAAGCCACCTGGTGGCCCTCATTGTGCCGAATCAGGAGCTGATCGTGAGCCACAACATCGACGCCGCGAGTCTGGCGATGATCATGCGCGAGAACCTCGACGAGCTGAACCGTCGCATCCCCGCCTACTCGGCCGTGATCGACTACGAACTGCTCAAAGAGCCCTTCGCCAAGACCCCGAAGGGGAGCATCAAACGATTCATGTATGCGTAAGCCCCATTTGATAGTCCTCGTTAAGCAGGTTACGGACACGACGGCTGCCGCTTCGCTCCGCACGGAGGGCGAGCCGGATCGCAACCTCCTGCCCGCGATCATCAACCCCGAAGATCGCAAGGCGCTGGAGGCCGCTTTTCAGGTGCGCGACCAGATCGGCGGTCATATCACGGCCGTTTCGATGGGTCCCGACCGTGCCGAGGAGGTATTGCGCGAGGCGATGGCACGCGGAGCAGACGAGGCCGTGTTGCTCTCGGATCGTCGCTACGCAGGTGCCGACACGTTGGCTACGGCCTACGCCTTGGCGCAGGCGGTGCGGAAGTTGGAGGGCGATGTGGTCTTCTGTGGTCGTCAGTCGATCGACGGCGATACGGCTCATGTCGGGCCGCAGGTGGCCGTCGAGCTGGGCTGGCCGCAGGTGACCTTCGTGAGCGAAGTGGTCGCCTCGACGGCAAGCCACCTCACGGTACGACGCACGACCGACGAAGGTATCGAGGAGTTGCGCGCTCCCCTGCAAGCGGTCTATACGGTGGGTGGCGACGGCCTGGAGTGCCGTCCCGAACAGGCCAAGCGACTGCTGAGCCTGCGTCACCGCGAGATTCGACACTGGAACGCCGAGTTGCTGGAGGCCGATCCGATGCGCCTGGGTGCATCGGGTTCGCGCACCGAGGTGGCCGGTTCGGAGCAGATCTCGGCTCCGGAGCGCGAGAATCGTCGGGTGGGTTGTGACGAGGAGTCGATTCGAGGTCTCTTCGAAGAGCTTATCGAAAACCATTTGATCTATTAGTAATGAAGCGAATATATGTCTATTGTCCCAGCCGCGAGGGGCGTTTGCTCGATATCGGTCCGGAGCTTTTGACCAAGGCCTGTGCCTTGGCCTCGGAGCTTGAGGGCGAGGTGGGTGCCATCCTGATCGGGGAGCGCGTGGCGCACCTGTGCGACGAGGTGGCCTCCTACGGAGCGACACGCATCTATACGGCTGAGGAGGAGCGCTTGGCGCACTACGCCACACTTCCCTACGCGAAGATTCTTTGCGAGGTGATGCGTCGGGAAAAGCCCGAGATTCTCCTCCTGGGTGCTACGAGCGAGGGGCGCGACCTGGCTCCGCGCGTAGCGGCCGAGTTGCAGGTGGGCTGCACGGCCGACTGCACCGAATTGCGCTTGGGTGACTACACCGACCGTAGCGGCAAACACTACGAAAAGTTGCTGCTGAAGATTCGTCCGAGCTTTGTGGGCAACTCGCTCACGACGATCGTCGCTCCCGAGACGCGTCCGCAAATGGCCACCGTCCGCGAGGGTGTCGTGCGCAAAGAGCGCTTGCAGGAGATTCCCGCCTACGAAACACGACCGCTCGATTGCACGGCGTTGCTGGGCGACGAGGATTTTGTCATCGAGCTGCTCTCTCGAACCCGCGCCACGGAGCAGAATCACCTCAAGCAGGCCGAAGTGGTCGTCGCAGGTGGCTACGGCGTGGGAAGCAAGGAGAATTTCGCCCTCCTCGAAGAGCTGGCCTCGCTCCTGGGTGGTGAAGTGGGCGGTACGCGTCCGGCCGTGGATGCCGGATTTCTGCCCCACAACCGCATGATCGGGCAGACGGGGCTGACCGTTGCACCGAAGCTCTACCTGGCCTTCGGCATTTCGGGGCAGGTGCAGCACACCGTCGGCATGGACCGTTCGGGGGTGATCGTAGCCATCAACAACGACCCCGAGGCACCGATCTGCAAAATTGCCGACTACACGATTATCGGCGACGCGAAGCAGGTGGCCGAGCGGATGATACGGACTTTGAAGCAGTTGAAACGATGAAGAATTTTTATACCGATAACGACCGTCTGGAGCGCGTCCTGCGCCACCGCGACATGGAACGCATCGTGCGCCTCAAGGAGCACGGATTTCGGGATGCCGGGGAGTTTGACTACGCTCCGCACGATACGGAGGATGCCGTGGGAGGCTACCGCGAGGCGATGCGCCTGATGGGCGAATTGTGTGCCGAGACGATTGCCGCCAATGCGGCCGGGGTCGATCGACAAGGCCCGACGTGTGCCGACGGACGTGTAACCTATGCCGAGGGTACGCAACAGAATCACCGCCTTTTGACCGAGGCGGGACTCTACGGCATGACCCTGGCGCGTCGCTTCGGGGGATTGAACTTCCCGACGACGCTCTTTGTGATGGCCTCGGAGATCGTAGCGCGTGCCGATGGCGGATTTGCCTGCTTGTGGGCTTTGCAGAATTGCGCCGAAACGATTGCCGCTTTTGGCAGCGAGGAGCAGCAGGAGCGCTACCTGAGCCGCGTGGTGCAGGGTGCCACCTGCTCGATGGACCTTACGGAGCCTGATGCGGGCAGTGATCTGCAATCGGCCATGTTGCGTGCCACCTGGTCGGAGGAGCGCGGTGTGTGGCTCCTAAATGGCGTGAAGCGTTTTATCACAAACGGTGATGCCGACCTGAAGCTCGTATTGGCGCGTACCGAGGCCGGCACGACCGATGCACGCGGACTTTCGCTCTTTGTTCTGGATCGTGAGAAGGGGGGCGTAAGTGTGCGTCGTATCGAGAAGAAGCTCGGTATTCGCGGTTCGGCCACCTGCGAGCTGGTCTTCGACAACGCTCCGGCCGAGCTGATCGGCATGCGTCGCATGGGACTGATTCGCTATGTGATGTCGCTCATGAATGCCGCCCGTCTGGGCATTGGTGCTCAATCGGTCGGCATCGCCGAAGCGGCCTTGCGCGAAGCGGAACTCTACGCCGCCCAGCGCCTGCAATTCGGCAAGCCGATTGCCCGCCTATCTGCCGTCGGCGAGATGCTGAGAAGTATGCGCACCAAGATTGACGCCGCGCGCGCACTGCTCTACGAAACGGCTCGTCAGGTCGATCTCTCGCAGAGCTACGGCCTGAAGCTCAAAGCCGAGGGATTGGAGGACGAGGAGCGTCAGGCACTCAAGCGTTCGCAACTCCTGGCCGATATGTACACCCCGCTCCTGAAGCTGATGGCCGGCGAGGAGTGCAACCGCATCGCCTACGATGCCTTGCAGGTCTTTGGCGGATCGGGCTATATGCAGGACTTCCCCATCGAGCGTCTTTACCGCGATGCGCGTGTCGTAACGATCTACGAGGGCACGTCGCAGTTGCAGGTCGTAGCCGCCATGAAGCATGTGGTCAATGGCACGCTGTGCGCCCACCTCAAAGAGCTTCTTACGGCAGCCGAGGCGGATCATCCGCATCGTGCAGCCTTCGACCGTCTGGCTCCGCTGGTGGAACGATATGAACAACTTATCCACGATACGACGGCGCAGGGTGAACGTTGCACGGAGTATCACGCCCGCCGTTTGGTGGAGTGCGGAGCGGTGCTTTTGATGGCGATGCTCTTGATTTCGGATGCCGACGACGAGCGCAGTGTCTGCTCCATGCATCACTACCTGGTGATGGCCTCCTCGCTCTTCGAGGGGCACGAACAGACGATCCGCACCACGGATGCAGAGTTAATCGAGCGTCTTATCGGGGAAGAGAGCGGTTTGAACGAGTAACCTATTCGGCCTCTGCGGAGGCCGTGGCAAGCAGCTCGGTAAATTGCTTGTGATAGCTCTTTGACACGGGAATCGGCTTGGCAGCGGGATGCGAAAGCGTGATCTTTCCCCGCTCATGGCCGTTCTTAAAGCAGTTGATCTTCTGCGTATTAACGATGTAGGATCGGTGGCAGCGCATAAGCGACGTGCCGACGAGACTCTCCTCGAGGGTCTGCGTCTTGCAACGAAGCATATAGCTGACCAGCTTACCGTCCAGTTCGTAGTAAATGCGCACATAGTTGTCCTGCGACTCGATGTAGTAGAGTGCCGACTCCTCAACGGCCATCTTCGGGATGCCGTTGTTGTCCGAGAAGTGGACAAGGCGCGAAGTGGGAGCTTCACGTTGTTGCTCCTGCGCCAACCGCATCAGGTTCAACTCCTCTTTTTGGGCACGATAGGCCGTATAGAGGGTGATCAGGGCATAGGGAATGGCCAGGATCAGCGATACGCAGAGGATGATGCGCCCGACCAGGGGTGCAGTCAGTTCCGTGCCACTTAAATCGAAGGCCGCCGTAAAAGCGGTATAGGTGAGGGCAATGAGGACAAATTCGACGGCAATCCAAAGCAGATAAACCCGTACCTTGAGGCCACGCTCGGCGTGAAAATAGGAGAAGAGTTGCTTGCTCAACACCAGGATGGCGATGGCCACCAGGTAGAAACACAAGGTCACAAACAGGCGCGGTTCAGGGCTGAACCCAAACCAGGCCGTGGCCGAGAAGGGCTTATAGACAGCCATGAAAATCACCGAGAAGAGTACGATGAAAAAGATCGACTCCATCTGGTATTTTCGGCGTAACATAAATTTGGGTACCTCCATAACTGAACGCTTTTTCGGGGCGAAGGTAAGTAATTTTTCCCGAAAATGAAAATAGGTTGTTTGTTGTCCGTGATGCCACGACGGCGAAACAGGCACGAAATGACCACAAAAAAATGATTTTAATTTCAAAAAGAAAAGTATCTTTGTAGTATGGAAAGACGAGTAGTCATCACCGGCATGGGTGTTATTACCCCCGTCGGAAAGTCGATTAACGAGTTTTGGGAGAACCTCCAAGCGGGTCATTGCGGCATCGCACACCTGGAGGGCATTGAGGAGGAGCTGCCGGTCAGCGTAGGCGGCCAGGTGAAGGATTTCAACCCCACCGACCACGGATTGGATCGCGGTGAGAGCCGTCGCAGCGACCGTTACAGCCAATTTGCCGTAGCTGCCGCCATCGAGGCGATGGCTCAGAGCGGTTTACAGGCCGGCGAAAATATCGACCCGGCACGCCTGGGCGTCTATATCGGTTCGGGTATCGGAGGCATGACGACCTTCATCGAGCAGACGCGCGTGCTCTTCGACGAGGGTGCTCGTCGCATCTCGCCGCTCTTCATCCCGATGATGATTTCGAACATCGCATCGGGCAATGTGGCCATCCGCTTCAACGCCCAAGGTCCGAGCCTGCCGGCCGTATCGGCCTGCGCCACCTCGACCAACACGGCCGGTGAGGCGTTCCGCGCCATCAAGCACGGCTATGCCGATGCCATCCTCACGGGTGGTTCGGAGGCCACGGTCAATGCCCTGGCCATCGGCGGATTTGCCAACAGCAAGGCACTTTCGCTCTCGACCGACCCGCACTACGCCTCGATTCCGTTCAACAAAAACCGCAACGGATTCGTCATGGCCGAGGGTGCCGGTGTCCTGGTTTTCGAGGAGCTGGAGCACGCCCTGGCACGCGGTGCGGAGATCATCGCCGAGGTCGTAGGTTACGGTAATACCTGCGATGCCTACCACTACACGGCTCCGCGCCCCGATGCAGGCCCCGCTTCGCGTGCCATTCGTCAGGCGCTCGAGGAGGCCGGTTACAAGGCCGGTGAGGAGCTGTATGTCAATGCACACGGCACTTCGACCCCGCTCAACGACAAGACCGAGACGCTGGCGTTGAAGCTGGCGCTGGGTGAGGAGGAGGCTCGTCGCGCCTCGATCAGCTCGACCAAGTCGATGACGGGTCACATGCTGGGTGCTACGGGTGCCGTGGAGTTGATCGCCTCGGCGCTGGCCGTGCGGCACGGGGTGATTCCCCCGACCATCGGGCTGGATACCCCCGACGAGGAGTGCGACCTGGACTATACGCCCAACGTGGCTCGTGCGCGCAAGCTCGATGTTGCCATCTCGAACTCGCTCGGCTTTGGTGGCCACAATGCCTGTGTGGCGTTGCGCCGTTATGAGAAATAACACACAAACATTTTGAATATGAAACTTCTGGAAGGAAAAACGGCACTCATCACGGGTGCTGCACGCGGCATCGGTAAGGCGATTGCCGTAGAGTATGCCAAGCAGGGCGCAAATGTCGCCTTTACGGATTTGGTGATTGACGAGGTAGGCCAAGCCACCGAGCAGGAGTTGGCCTCGTATGGCGTGAAGGTCAAGGGCTACGCCTCGAATGCAGCCGATTTTGAGGCTACGCACGCGGTGGTGAAGCAGATCGTGGAGGAGTTTGGCCGCATTGATGTGCTGGTCAACAATGCCGGTATCACGAAGGATACGCTGATGATGCGTATGTCGGAGGCACAGTGGGATGCCGTTTTGACGGTCAATCTGAAGTCGGCCTTCAACTTCATCCACGCCGTGACGCCCATCATGGCTCGCCAGCGTGGCGGCTCGATCATCAATATGTCGTCGGTCGTAGGTGTGAGCGGTAATGCCGGTCAGTGCAACTACTCGGCCTCAAAGGCGGGTCTGATCGGTCTTGCCAAGTCGATTGCCAAGGAGATGGGGCCGCGCGGCATCCGTGCCAACTGCATCGCTCCGGGCTTCATCATCACGGAGATGACCGCCGCCCTTCCCGAGGAGGTGCGCGAGCAGTGGGCCAAGTCGATTCCCCTGCGCCGTGGCGGTACGCCCGAGGATGTGGCCAAGGTGGCGCTGTTCCTCGCCTCGGATCTCTCGGCCTATGTTACGGGTCAGACGATCCACTGCTGCGGCGGTATGAACTGCTAAGAAGCTGTTTAAAATTTATTTGCTTCATTCTTTTACGCTCTTTCCGACTCC
>CAYOEE010000035.1:0-10918 GCA_964402935.1 uncultured Alistipes sp.
GCGCTTGCAAGCTGGTGCAGGAGTGGGGCACGGTGGAGAATATCCTCCAAAATGTCGCCTCGATCAAGGGTAAGCAGGGTGAGAAAATTGCCGCCTGGGGCGATAAACTGCGCCTGGCCAAGGAGCTGACAACCATCCGTTTGGATGTGCCGATTGCCTTCAACGAGGAGGATCTGACGGTCTGCTGTCCCCATATCGACGAGCTGCGCGCCTTGTTTGCCGAGCTGGACTTCCGCGCCTTTATGAACGACCTGCAAAACCTCGCTCCGGCCGAGCCGATTGTGGAGCAACCCCGCCAGGAGAAACAGCGTCAGCTGACCGAGGTGGCACAAGCCAAATCGGCTGCCCTGAAAAAGGCCAAGCTGGCGGGTCAGGGCGATCTCTTTGCGATGTTCGACGCACCTGCCGAGCCGCAACAGACGGAGGTGGTTGCGACGTCCGAACAGCCGGCGGAGGCGGTCGAAAACGACCTCTTCTCGGCCGTTCCGGAATTGAAAACGGCTCAAACCACCCCGCACGACTACCGCTTGGTGCAGGGGGTTGAGGAGCTGCAAAAGGTCGTGGAGGAGATTTCGCGCTACGAGGAGTTCTGCTTCGATACCGAGACGACCGGTTTTGACCTTTTCAACGACCGCATCGTGGGACTTTCGCTGGCTGCAGAGCCGCATCGGGCGTGGTATGTTCCTTTTAGCGAAGAGGTTAAAGAGGAGTATATCTCTGTACTGAAACCGCTGTTCGAAAACGAGCGGATCGCCAAAATCGGCCAAAACATCAAGTTTGATTGGATGGTGCTCCACCGCCTGGGTATCGAGGTTCGGGGTCGTTTGATCGACACGATGATCCTGCACTACTTGCTCGACCCCGAGTCGCGCCACAACATGAATGCCCTCGCGGAGCGCTACCTGAACTACCATCCGATCGAGATCGAGAGCCTGATCGGGCGCGGTGCCAAACAGCTCACGATGGATATGGTCGGGGTGGAGCGCGTTGCCGAATACGCCGCCGAGGATGCCGATATCACGTTGCAATTGAAGCAGGTGTTGTATCCGCAGGTGGTTGAAATGGGGGTCGAGAAACTCTACCACGAGATCGAGGAGCCGCTGATTCGCGTCTTGGCCGAGATCGAGTTGGCAGGCGTAAGAATCGACACGAAGGCCTTGGCCGACTATGCCGTGGAGCTGAACGCAAAGCTCGCGGAGCTGGAGGCGGCTGTGCGCGCAGAGGCCGGTGAGCCGACCCTCAACATCAATTCACCCCGTCAGCTGGGTGAGGTGCTCTTTGGAAAGTTGCGCATCACGGATAAACCCAAGATGACCAAAACCAAGCAGTTCTGCACCGACGAGGAGTACCTGCAAGGTTTTGCATCGCAACACCGCATCGTGGCGCTCGTCTTGGAGTATCGCGGTGTGAAGAAGTTGCTTTCGACCTATGTCGAGGCACTGCCACAGCTGGTCAATCGCACAACGGGGCGCATCCACACCTCGTTCAATCAGGCTGTGACGGCTACGGGTCGCCTCTCTTCGACGAACCCCAACCTGCAAAATATCCCCGTGCGCGATGCCCTTGGTAAGCGCATCCGCCAAGCCTTCATCCCCTCGGACGAGGAGCATCTGCTGCTCTCGGTCGATTATTCGCAGGTTGAGCTGCGATTGATGGCCCACCTCTCGGGCGATGAGTCGCTCATTGCCGCCTTTGCTCACGGCGAGGATATCCACGCCGCTACGGCGGCCCGCCTCTTTGGCAAAACAATCTCGGAGGTAACCACCGAGGAGCGTCGCCGTGCCAAGACGGCCAATTTCGGCATTATCTACGGCATCTCGGCCTTCGGCCTGAGCCAGCGCCTGGAGATTCCGCGCAAAGAGGCCAAAGAGTTGATCGACGGCTACTTCCGCTCCTATCCCAAGGTGCAGGAGTATATGGAACGCGTGGTGGCCGAGGCCCGCGAAAAGGGGTATGTGGAGACCATCTTCGGCCGTCGTCGTTACCTGAACGATATTCTTTCGCGCAATGCCGTGGCGCGCGGTGTGGCCGAGCGCAATGCGGTCAATGCCCCGATTCAGGGGTCGGCGGCCGACATCATGAAGATGGCCATGGTCGAGGTGGCTCGTCGCTTCAAGGCCGAGGGTATTCGTTCCGAGGTGATCTTGCAGGTGCATGACGAATTGGTCATCAACCTGCTTAAATCGGAGGAGGAGCGGGTGCGTCGGATCGTCATCGAGGCGATGGAGGGTGCTGCCCGGCTCCGTGTACACCTCACGGCCGAGGCCGGTGTGGGGAAAAATTGGCTCGATGCACATTAGCCGACAGCCCATATATAAATATAAATAGGTGTCACAGACTCCAAAATAGCTCCGCAACGCAAGGCGGGGCTTTTTTCGTATTTTATAGGAAAAAATAAATTTTCTTAATAAATAACACTTCGTAAGTTTTAGTTTTTTGAATTAACCACATTTTAAGAATTCCCCCCCCCGAGAATGAAAATGTAATAAATTGACAATTTTTTTTCTTTTTTGCCCTTTGATTTTTCGTACTAAATTCTTATTTTGTAAGCCGAAAACCTCTAAAAACACAGTTGTTATGGTTAAGAAAATTGTGCTATCGTTAATTGGAGCCCTTGTCTTTGCAGGGTGCGTTATGGCGCAGACCAAGCAAATTCGAGGAAGAGTCGTAGATGAAAACAGCGAGGCGGTTATTGGCGCCTCGGTGGTTGTCGTTGGTACGACTGTCGGAGTAACGACCGACCTGAATGGTGAATTTTTGATTCGCACCGTTCCTTCGAACGCAAAAGAGTTGCAAATCTCATTCCTTGGCTACAAAGAGAAGGTAGTGCCCATCGCCCCGCAGATCGATGTGCAGCTCGAATCCGATGCACAAGCTGTTGAGGCGGTCGTGGTGACGGGTATGACCAAGATCGACAAGCGCCTCTTTACGGGTGCTTCGGATCGCCTGGTGGCCGATGACGTGATGCTGAACGGTGTGGCCGATGTGAGCCGTTCGCTCGAGGGTCGCTCGGCCGGTGTGTCGGTGCAGAACGTATCGGCAACTTTCGGTACGGCTCCCAAGATTCGCGTGCGCGGTGCTACGTCGATTTTGGGTAGCTCGAAGCCCCTCTGGGTGGTCGATGGTGTGATCATCGAGGATGTGACGGAGGTGGGTGCCGATGAGCTTTCGTCGGGTGATGCCGTGACGATGATCTCGTCGGCTATCGCCGGTCTGAATGCCGACGATATCGAGTCGATCAACATCCTCAAGGATGGTTCGGCAACCTCGATCTACGGTGCCAAGGCCATGGCCGGTGTGATCGTAGTGACGACCAAGAAGGGTCGCTCGGGCGGTACGAAACTCAGCTACATGGGTGAGTTTACGACCCGTCTGAAGCCCAGCTACGCCGACTACAACATCATGAACTCGCAGGACCAGATGAGTGTCTATGCCGAGCTTTCGAAGAAGGGTTATTTCAACCTCGCCGAGACGATGCGCGGTAAGGAATACGGTGTCTATGGCAAGATGTATAACCTGATTAACCAGTACAACGAGACTTCGGGTCAGTTCGGTCTTCCGCATACGGAGGCTGCCATGAACGACTACCTGCGTCAGGCCGAGTACCGCAATACGGATTGGTTCGATGCCCTGTTCAGCAACTCGATCATGATGAACCACTCGATCAGCATCTCGACCGGCTCGGATAAGGCGACCTCCTATATGTCGATGTCGATCATGAACGATCCGGGATGGTACGAGCGCAGCGGCGTAACCCGCTATACGTTCAACGCCAATACGACCTTCAAGATTCTGGATAACCTGAGCCTGAACATCCTCGGCAATGCCAGCTATCGTAAGCAGGAGGCCCCCGGTACGCTGAGCCAGGATGTGGATTCGGTGTCGGGTGAGATCAAGCGCGACTTCGATATCAACCCCTTCAGCTTTGCGATGAATACCTCGCGCACGCTCGATCCGGATGAGGATTATGTGCGCAACTACACCTCGTTCAACATCTTCGAGGAGTTGGAGAACAACCACATCGAGATCGACGCGGCCGATGTTCGCTTCCAGGGCGAGCTGAATTGGACCATCATCCCGGGCTTGGATTTCAACTCGCTGGCATCGTTCCGCTATACGCAGACCTCGATGCAGCACCACATCAAGGATCAGTCGAACCAGGCTCGCGCCTACCGCGAGATGTCGGATGCCGTGATTCAGAATAAGAATCCCTACCTCTACACCGATCCCGACCACCTGAACTCGCTGCCCGTGTCGATCCTGCCGAATGGCGGTATCTACGAGAAGCGCGAGTACAAGTCGCCTTCGTACACGATCCGTAACTCAATCACCTACAACGGCTCGTTCAACGACCAGCACTATGTGCACCTCTACGGTGGTATGGAGATCACGTCGGTAGAGCGCACGAACGATTGGTTCCGCGGTTGGGGTCTTCAGTACGACCAGGGTGAGCAGGCCTTCTACAACTACCTGGCCTTCAAGCAGTCGTCGGAGAATAACTCGGACTACTTCACCCTCTCGAATACGCGTCGTCGTTCGGCCGCCTTCTTCGCCATGGCCAACTACTCGTTCAAGGGTCGCTACTCGCTCAACGGTACGTTCCGTTACGAGGGTACGAACCGCCTCGGTAAGTCGCGCACGGCTCGCTGGCTGCCGACCTGGAACGTGGGTGCTTCGTGGAACATCCACGAGGAGGAGTGGATGAAGTCGATCTCGAAGGCTGTTTCGCACCTGAGCCTCAAGGCTTCGTACTCGCTGACGGCCGACGCAGGTCCGGACTACATCTCCAACTCGAGCGTGGTGATCCACAGCTACAACTCGGCCTACCGTCCGACGGCAAGCGATAAGGAGACCGGTCTTACGATCTACCGCCTGGGTAACGATGAGCTGACCTACGAGAAGAAGCACGAGCTGAATGTGGGTCTTGCAGCCGGTTTCCTGAACAACCGCATCAACCTGGCTGTCGATGCCTACTGGCGCGACAACTTCGACCTGCTGGGTCGCACCAATACGCAGGGTGTGGGTGGTGAGATTTGGAAGTATGCCAACATCGCCGACATGAAGTCGAACGGTATCGAGCTTACCCTCTCGACGCGCAACATCCAGACCAAGGATTTCAAGTGGACGACCGACTTCACCTTCTCGTGGAGCGAGCAGGAGATTACCGACCTGCAGACCGATGCCAACATGATCAGCCTGGTGCGCGGTACGGGTTACAACCTGGAGGGTTATCCGCCGTATGCTCTCTTCTCGATCCCCTTCACGGGTCTCGATTCGGAGGGCTTCCCCACCTTCGAGATTGGTGGCGAGAAGATCACCAAGGAGAACTACTCGTCGATCAACTTCCAGGCTTCGGACGAGGAGCTGCTCCAGTCGCTCAAGTACGAGGGTCCGACCGATCCGATCTACACGGGTGGTTTCGGTAACACGCTCACCTACAAGAATTGGCGTCTGAATGTCTTTATGACCTACGGCTTCGGCAACGCTGTCCGCATGAATACGATCTTCAAGTCGTCGTACTCGGATTTCTACGCCATGCCCAACGAGTTCAAGAACCGCTGGATGGTGCCGGGCGACGAGCTTGTGACCGACATCCCGACCATTGCCAGCCAGCGTCAGCTGATCGAGTACAACGCATCGTCGATGCGTAAGGGCTACAACGCCTACAACTACTCGAGTGCCCGCATCGCCAAGGGTGACTTTATCCGCATGAAGGAGATTTCGCTCACCTACGACTTCCCCAAGCAGTGGATTCGTCGCGCCAAGATCGACAACCTCTCGCTCAAGGTGCAGGTAACGAACCCCTTCCTGATCTACGCGCACAAGTCGCTCAACGGTCAGGATCCGGAGTACTTCCAGTCGGGTGGTGTATCCTCGCCGCTGGCTCGCCAGTTCACCTTTACGCTCAAAGTCGGATTCTAAAACTTAGCACGCTATGAAACGCATATTCTATTATACCACGAAATTCGTTCTTTGCGGTGCGCTCATTCTGTCGATGGCTTCGTGTGAGAAATTCCTCGACGAGATGCCCGACAACCGCACCGAGCTTGATACGCCGGATAAGGTGAAGCAGATCCTTGTTTCGGCCTACTCCGAGTCGCTTCCTGTGACGATGCAGGAGCTTATGTCGGATAATGCGACCGATTACAGCTCGAACATCAATGTAGGTTACGATATTTTCGAGGAGTCTTACCTCTTCCGTCAGGTGACCAATACGAACCGCGATACACCGTCGATGATCTGGGGTGATAACTATACCGCCATTTCGTCGGCCAACCACGCGTTGGAGGCAATCGAGACGCTGGGGCTGGGTGAGGAGATGAATCCCCAGCGCGGTGAGGCGCTCATGTGTCGTGCCTATGCTCACTTCACGCTCGTCAATGCCTTTTCGCAGGCCTACAACCCCGAGTCGAGTACGAAGGATCTGGGTATCCCCTACATGACCGAGCCGGAGAAGACCGTCTTCTCGGACGTGGATCGCGGTACGGTAGCCGAGGTTTATGAGAAGATCGCTGCCGATATCGAGGCCGGTTATCCCATGATCAACGATGCCGCCTACGCGCAGCCCAAGTTCCACTTCACGCACAAGGCTGCTGCCTGCTTCGCTGCACAGTTCTACCTCTACTACGGCAAGTACGATCTGGCGATTCAGTATGCCAACGAGGCCATCGGTGAGGACCCCACGAGCCTGATGCGCAACTGGGCACTCTACACCGGTACCAGTTCCGACGAGTACACGAACGCCTACGTTTCGACCGAGGAGCCGGCCAACATCTTCTGCCACGGCTTTACGACCGTTACCTCGCGTGCCCGCTCGTACCGCTACATTCACACGAATGCCCTGCTGAACGAGACGCTCCGTAGCCGCGGTCCGTGGTCGCCCTACTACTCGGCCGGTAACCTGCCCTCGTACAACCGAGTTTATGTGATCAGCCAGCGCAGCTACTTTATGCCCAAGACCAACGAGTACTTCATGTACACCGACATTGCCAACGGTATCGGTTACCCCTATGTGGTTTTGGTGATGTTCTCGACCGAGAAGACCATCCTGGATCGTGCCGAGGCACACGCCTTGTCGGGTAACTTTGAGGCTGCGGTGCGCGACCTGAACTACTTCTACAAACAGGCCGGTATCGACCACACCTTCCCCATGGAGGAGATCACGAGCTACTACGAGGGAGCCAACGAGCTGACCAAGAAGCCCATCGCTCCGCGCTTTACGGTCGAGGCCGGTACGCAGGAGAACCTGATTCACGCCGTGCTGCACGCCCGTCGTATCGTGACCCTTCAGGAGGGTACGCGTTTGCAGGATCTGAAGCGTTACGGTATCACCTACACGCATCCGGTGGATGGTGCTGACGATATCGTCATCGAGCCTTACGACAAGCGTCTGGCCATCCAGCTGCCGCAGGCAGTGATCTCGGCCGGTATGCAGGCTAATCCTCGTTAATGAAGAAAATGAACTTTAAGCAAAGTACAGAGTTATGAAACGCCTATTCAAATATACATTGCTCGTAGCCTTCAGCCTCTTGGCTGTGGCCTGCAGCGAGGATGATTTGAGCGATCAGAGTGTGATCACGGACTCGGTGAACGAACCGACCGAGTTTGATGCGTGGTTGGAGCAGAACTACCGTGCGCCGTTCAACATCCGCTTCCTCTATCGTTACGAGGATATCGAGACCGATATGTCCTACGACCTGGTTCCTGCCCGCGAGATCTACTCGCGCATCATGGCCAAGATGGTTCGCTTCCTGTGGCTCGACCCCTATACGGAGGTGACCAATGCCCACTTCATGCGTACCCACTCGCCGCGTCTGATGCAGATCATCGGTTCGGGTGCCTACAACCAGAACAACACCCTGCTGCTCGGTACGGCCGAGGGTGGTCAGAAAATTACGCTCTATGTCGGTAACTGGCTGGAGCGATTCATGACCATCCACTACAACAACGGCACGGACGACACGGAGGGCTATTGGGTGGAGATTCTCGATCCGGATGAGGTGAACTACTACTATATGCACACCATCCACCACGAGTTTGCCCACATCCTGCACCAGAAGAAGATGTATCCGCTCGACTTCAACACCATTTCGCAGGGTGACTATGTAGCGCAGTGGACCTCGATTTCGGAGGTGGAGGCAGCTCAGAAGGGTTTTGTGAGCCGCTATGGATCGAGTGCGCAGGCTGAGGACTTCGTGGAGGTCTTCTCCTACTACCTGACCTGGAGCCCCGAAGTTTGGGAGGCCAAGGTTGCTCAAGGCGGTGAGGTCGGTGGTGCTCGCATCGAGCGCAAAATCGCCATCGTGAAGAGCTATATGAAGGATACATGGGGTATCGACATGGACGAGCTGCGTGCCGTCTTGGCGCGTCGCTATGCCGAGATCGATCGCCTCAATTGGTCGGATTTTAAAACCGAATAAGTTATGAAAAAGTTTTCTATCATACTGTTTCTTGCGCTGGGCCTCTCGCTGAGTGGCTGCGTGAATGAGGTGGAGGAGGTCTTCGATACGCCCGCTTCGGAGCGTCTGGACCAGAAGATGAAGGAGTGCCAGCAGCTCCTCACCGCCCCCGAGCATGGATGGATGATCCAATACTACCCCGCCGCGGATCAGCGTTTCGGCGGTTCGACCTATGCGGCCAAGTTCGAGGCCGACGGCAATGTCACGGTAACGGGTGATGTCGCTCCGAATACGACGGGCGATGTCAAGAAGACCGTCACGAGCCACTACTCGATCAATGCTTCGTCGAGTGTCGTGCTGACCTTCGATACGTTCAACGACTATATCCACTATTGGTCCGACCCCGATCCCTATTCGGACAACAAGTATGAGGGCGATTTCGAGTGGGCCTATGTCGAGGGTGATGCCAAGCAGATGATCTTCCGTGGCATCAAGACCGACAACAAGGTGGTCTTCACCGCCTTGGAGACCGACATCGTGACGGCTATTCAGCAGGTTGTTGATCTCAAGTACGAGGTTTCGGATAAGCTCTACATGGGTTATAAGATGAATGGCGATGCGGAGCTTTACGACGACGCCATCTACTCGGTTTTGACCTACTACCCCGACGGCAATTCGGATGGTGCTTACGAAAAGATTCCCTACGCCTACACGCCGACCGGTATCACCTTCTATAATCCTGTGACGATTAACGGTGTGACGGTGCAGAACTTCGATTGGCAGGACGGCTCGTTCGTGGCTACGGATGCCAAGAGCGCATCGGGTGGTACGACTGAGGCTACGATTGCCGGATTCCACAGCGAGGAGTTCATCCACTACGACGACTTCCTGGGTGAGTGGGAGCTGAACCAGGACGGCACGAAGACCACCGTGACGATGACCGAGAAGGTGCGCTATCAGAGCTACACCCTCTCGAAGATCGGAGGTTTCGACATCGAGGTCGGCTACTCGAAGACCGACGGTTCGCTCTCGATCCTCTTCCAGTATGTGGGTCGTTACAAGAGCGGCTCGACCAACTACTACGCCTACCTCTGCCCGTGGGATGCCGCGGTGGGTTATCTGACGTGGTCAACCGGTGTGGGCTTCGTGCTGCGAAACATCGGCGAGGAGGGTCAGCTGGTCATGGAGTTCCAGGACAACGGTGTTTGGGGCTCGTACACGGCAACCAGTATGCTCTTCTCGGGTTGGAAGACCAACACGGTGGGTAGCTCGGGTCGCACGAATCTGGTGCGTCTGACCTACTTCAAGACCCTGACCAAAAAATAACGCTTAAATAAGGTTTCGATTATGAAAAAGATATTTTGGTATATGATGGCCTTTGCCCTCGTTGGTTGCGCCTTTACGGCTTGCAACGACGATGAGGATGAGGTGCAGCCCGTCACGCTCGAGGTGGTGCAGTCGGATGTCGATTTTGCAGCCGTGGGCGGTAACGGCACGATCAAACTCAACTGCGCAGAGGCGCGCGTGACGGCTACGGCCGATAAGAGCTGGGTGACGATCACCTCAGTAACCCCCGCAGCCGTGCAGTTTGTGGTGGCCGAGAGTGGCGAGTCGCTGATCCGCACGGCAACGATTACGATCACGGCCGGTGCAGCCACGCAGGCGGTTTCGGTGCTTCAGCAGCCCGCTACGATGGATATAGAAAACCAAACCATCGAGGTCGATCCGACGGGTCAAACCGCTACGACGATTACCTACGATACGTCGATGGCTTCGGCTCCCGTGGTGACGATTCCCGAAGATGGTCAGTGGCTCAAGGTGACGGCCGAGGCCGGCAAGCTGAGCTTCACGGGCGATTTGAACTATAAGGGTGTGCGTGAGACGGTCGTTACGGTCGAGCAAGGCTGGAAACCGGTCGAGATCACCGTGACGCAGGATATGGTCAATCTGGTTACCTTCGAAGTGCCGGAGGAGAACGACCGCGATGCTATCTCGGTGGAGTGTGTTCCGACGGAGTATATGGCCCTGACGAGCGGTAATTGGGAGGTGCAAAGCCCCAACGAGTGGATCACCGTAACGAAGACCGAGACGGGTTGCATGGTCGATGTTGCCGAGAACGATTCGGGTGCCGTGCGCACGAGCGAGGTGAACGTGCTGATCGACGGTGAGGTGCTGATGACCTACACCTTCACGCAGAAGATCTATAGCTACAACTTCTTCTTGGGCGAGTGGACGATGAATTATGATGGTGGAACAACGAAAAAAATTACCTTTGCCGAGCACGAACCCGGTGTTAGCTACTACATGAATGGCTTGACATATAATAATGTTGTTGTTACTTATGAGGTAATTGATGATGTACCTGTTTTAAAGACTGAGGTTCAATATATGGGTTACCATGAGGCAAAAGGTTATTATGTGTGGTTTACAATGCGAAGCGCAACAGGAGGATACTCCTGGGGTACGGGTTATGGTATGAATTTCGTCTATAACATGAACGAGTCAGCCCAAACGCTCAT
>CAYOEE010000036.1:0-10915 GCA_964402935.1 uncultured Alistipes sp.
AGTTGAAAGTTGAGAGTTGAAAGTTGAGAGTTGAGAGTTGAAAGTTGAAAGTTGAAAGAGGAAAGAGCAAAGGGATTAACGTGCTAAAGCTCAGAATGACGTTATTTTTCAGTGGCCTCAGTTGCACCAGTTGCCTCAGTAGCTTCAGCAGCCTCAGTGGCAAAAAAAGAGAACCTCGCAGGGTTCTCTTTTCGTGTTATTTCTTCTCCCACACGCCCTCGAAGAAGGGGGCCTCGCCGACCAATTTGCCGCGCTCGTATTTGTAGAGTTTGGTCTCAATGAAGCCGTTGATGATGACGGTGTAGGTATCGTCCTGCAGGGTGTAGGGGCTAACCATAGTCAGCGGCCCGGGAGTCACAAAGCGGCAAAGCGAGTCGTTGAGGAACTCGATGTAATCAATTTCGGGGTTGCCATCAATCAGTTCGTAGCGAACAACCCCGCTGCGATTACATCCCACAAGCAGCAACAATGTCGCCGCAAGCAGCGAAAGCGCAATCTTCTTCATCTTAAAACTCTTTCACTGAAAGAGAGCCTGCCCAACCAAGGTCAGGCAGGCTCATTATCGGTTATCTATTGATAGACGACGAAATCATCTACTAATAGCCCGGGTTCTGCATAGCGTCCTTCTCGGCATCCGTCAGGTTCGTACCGTCAGCATGCTGGAGCTGATCGAGGAAGGTCTGCGGAATCGGACGGAGCAGGTGCTTCTCCGATACGTTAGCAGCAGCCTCGGGGTTGAAGGCCTTGGCGCGCTGTACGAGGGTCTTCGTGCGGCTCAGCTCCTCCCAACGGTTCCACTCACCCAGCATCTCGCGGGTGCGCTCGTTGAGGATGAAGTGAATCATACGCTCCTTGTCACCGCTTACGCCCAGCTTGGCGAGAACTGCCTCATCCTCGGCGGGAAGCTGCGAAACGCTCTTCACCTGGAGGTCCGAAGCGGCCGTCGTGCGCTCGATACCGGTCGAGAGGTAGTAGGTGTTCTTCTGGATGAACGAAGCACGGAAAGCCTCCGTATTGTTGATCTTCACCTTTGCACCCTTCTCATCGAAATAGGTACACTTACCCAGCGTAGCGAGAGCCGTCGAGTTGTCGGCGTCACCACCGGACTCCTTGAGGAATGCCATCGAACCGTCGGTGTAGAACTCACGATCCTCACCGGCCTTCCACTGACCGCGGGCGCGGAGCTGGTTAACCGTTGCCAGACCACCGGCGATATCGCCATTTCGAACCTGGCACTCAGCCTTGATCAGATACGTCTCACCCGTGCGGGCCATAATCACGTCGCGGTGTGCGTCGCCCTTCTCAGCAGTACGCGTACCATCATCGGTCTTGTTGATACCGCAGAATACGTTCGAGGCTGCGGGGTTACCGCTAACACCAAAGGTATTCATCACATACTGACCATTGGCATATACGGGGAATACGTTGGGAACCCACTTATTCGTCTCGGGGTGTACGAACGAGTGAGCTACACCACCACGACCTACCGTACCGAAATCCGAATCGTTGTCTGCCTTGAAGCGAGCGTCATCCTTCTTGTTCAGAATGAAGATGATACCGTTGTCACCCAAACCGGGAACCTGCTCGGCCGTTACGCCGTTCTCCGAAACTACCTGCTCAGGCGTTTTGGCGATGCTGTTCAGACCATAGACGGTCTTGAAGGTCTTCCACATACGGGCGTCGTTCACGTTATCGAAGATAGCGTAAGTGTACTCCGTCGGGCGGCAACGCTGGAAGTCCATACCACCGATGTACTGACCGCGCTGCGTCCAACCTCCCGAGAAGTTCGAGAACTGCGGGTTGAAGTAGTTGTAGGTACGGTTACCGTAGCGACCCGTGTACGAGCTGGTGTGCTGTGCCGACATCAGAATCTCCTGCGACTCCTCAGCCTTGCAGTCCGTACCCGTCCAGATCGAGTAGAGGCTGTTGTAGTCGGCCTCCAGCGGGCAGTTCTGGATTACCTCGTTGCAGAGCGTGATGGCCTTCGAGAGGTCCTCGCTTGCGGGATAAGCAGCGTTCCAATCGGCGCAACGCTCCGACTGACGATACAGCAGGGCCTTAGCCAGGAAGTGGGCAGCCGTGTACTTCGTCCACGAACCCGTACCACGCCAACGATCGGCGGGCAGCAGCTCGTAAGCCTTCTCGAAGTCGGCAATCACCTGATTCAGCGTCTCCTCAGCCGTAGCACGCTCGAAGGTGCGAACCACACCCGAAACCGGCTCAAGCTGCAGTACGACACCACCATACTGAGCGAACAGACGGTAGTAGTTGTAACCACGGAGGAAATAGCCCTCACCCTGGCAGTAGTTGCGAATCTTCTCGTCCGAAACCTTGTCAGCCGAAGCGATCACCAGGTTAGCCGACGAAATACCGTAGTACATCTGATTCCAAAGACCCGATACAGGAGGACAGTTTTTGTTGGGAGCACCGTTATCCGGCGTACAGTCCATCGGATTGAGGCGGCTGTCGTAGGTGTTCCAAGGCTCCGACGTATTGTCGGCACCCATCGTAAACTCATCGGCACCATAGAGCGTGATACCATAGGCCCACTCATAACCGAAGTGCCAGCGAATGTTGGCATACAAAGCCGTAGCCAGGTCCTGAATACCCTGGGCAGTCTCAAAGTAGTCCGTCGTATAGGACGCCTTGTTCTGCTCATCAAGGAAGCTCTCGCTGCACGAGCTGAAGCTGAAAGCCATAGCGACAGACAGAACAGCTGCAATGAACTTATTTCTTATATTTTTCATATTTAAGCAGTTTTAAGTGTTTTTTTTGATTCCGATCTGTTCGCTAAATTAGAAACCGATCTGTACACCGAACGTATAACCGCGGTTGTAGTAGGTCGTATTCGTATCGAGGTCCATGAAATCAACCGACGAGTAAACATTACCCAGGTTGCGGGCCTGTGCATAGACCTTCAGCGAAGCGATACCCAGCTTCTTCAGAGTCTTCTGGTTGAAGTTGTAACCCAGCGAGATGTTGCGGATCTTGAGGAACGAAGCCTTGCGGAAGCCAAGGAGGCTCGAATAGGGGTCACCACCACCGGTGCTGTACTCCGGACGCTGATACTCGGCACCCGGGTTGTCGGGCGTCCAGTAGTCGATCTCAACCTGGTTGTACATACCGAGCTGACCCTGTGCACCGGCCTCTACCATATAGCCGAAGCGACCGAAGAGCTCGATACCCAGCTCGATGCCCTTATAATTAAAGGTATTCGACCAACCCAGAACGAACTTCGGGCTCTGGTTACCGAGGATTACACGGTCCTTATCGTCGATTACATAGTCACCGTTCTGGTCAACCGGTTTCACCTGACCGGCCTCAAACTCGTGGCCATTGGCATTGAACTTGGCCATCTCCTCCTCCTCGCCAATCTGCCAAATACCGGCATTGTCGATACCAAAGTGCAGGTTGATCGACTCACCAATGAACCACTTGTTGGCGATATCGTCCTCCTTACCGTTAGCCAGCGCTACGATCTCGTCCTTCTGGTAGGCGGCGTTGATGTTCGATACCCACTCGAAGTCCTTCGTGCGTACGGGAACGAGGTTCAACGTTGCATCCACACCGAAGTTCTTCGTCTCACCGATGTTAGCCAGCGTCGATTCGAAACCGGTCAGCGTCGGGATCGTCATGTTCAGCAGCAGGTCCTTCGTGTTCGAGTGGTAAACGTCCACCGTACCACCGATGCGACCATCGAAGAAGTCGAAATCAACACCATAGTTGTACTGCGTGGTGATCTCCCAACCCAGCTCCTTGTTGGCCATCTTCACGTTGTTCGACGTGTAGTAAGGCTCGTTCGTAGCATAAGCCGGAACACCCGTTGCACCGAACGGTACGAAGAAGTCCTGAATCAGACCCAGCGTCTGGTAGGGACCTACGGCGGCGTTACCCGTCGAACCGAAACCTACGCGGAGCTTCAACTGGTTGATCCACGTTGCATCCTGCATGAACTGCTCCTGGTCGATACGCCAACCGAGGGCTGCCGAGGGGAAGAAGGCCCACTTGTTGCCATCTGCCAGCACCGAAGCACCATCCCAACGACCCGATACGGTCAAGAGGTAGCGGTTGTCGAACGAGTAGTTTACACGAGCCATGTACGAGGTCAGCTGATTCTCCGAAAGGCTGGTACCCATACCGGCGCCATAGGTAGCCGAATCCGTAATATCGACGCTACCCATGTTGTACCACCAGAAGTTCTCGTTCGGAATAGCGTTAGCGCTCTGCGAGTTACCCTCGTTGTTGTGCTTCGAGGCGGTCTGCAGCAACGTTACACCTACCGTGTGCTTGTCGAACGTGCGGTTGTAGTTGATCTGGTTGTCGATCGTCCAAGCCAGGTAGCGGTTCGTAGCCTGCTTAGCATAGTTCTTCGAACCCATCTTCACAGCCGAATCCTTGCTGATGAAGATACCCTGACGCCAATGACGGAAGTCGGGGCCGAACGAGAGCTTGTAGCTCAGACCCTCCAGCGGCTCCCAAATCTTACCGAAATCAACCTGACCATAGAAGCTACCCAAGGCGCGGAACGTCTCGCGGTTATCCTTCGACTTCTTCCACTCGTCCACTACGGTATAAACGTTCGTAGTGCTACCGCAAGGGTTCGTGATGATATCACCCTGCTCGTCGTAGGGAACACCAAAGCGCGGAATAGCCTTAGCGGCGCTGTAGATATCGACGGGACCCGAGCTCGACGACTGACCGGTACGCGAGTAACCGTAGTCCTGAACCGACCACGAACCGTTGATCGTACCACCCATCTTGAACCAAGGCTTCACCTGCAAATCAGCAGCCAGAGCGAAGTTGTAACGCTCGTACTCCTGACCCTTCTGCGTACCCGTATTGTTCAGATAACCAACCGAGAAGTAGGCCTGAGCGCTCTCGTTACCGAAGCTACCGCTGAGCGAGTGCTCGTGCGTCACACCGGTCTGCGTTACCAGGTCACCCCAATCGGTATCAATCACCTTCGAGCCATCCCACTGGCCGCCTTCCCAACCTCTGTTGACGTTGGCCTGAGCAGCGGGGTCACCCGAAGCGATGAAGTAAGACTGGTCCTTGTCGTAGTTCGGATCGTCACCACGCGGGTTGTTCACCGGATCCGAGAAGTAGTAAGCCCAACGACGCCAGGTGATGTAATCGCTTGCCGACATGGCGGGCGACTTATCAACCAGCTTCTCCAGCGTTACCGTACCCGAGTAGTTGAGCGACAACTTACCGGCCTTACCGCGCTTGGTCGTTACGAGGATAACACCGTTGGCACCACGCGAACCGTAGATAGCCGTCGACGAAGCATCCTTCAGCACGTCGATCGACTCGATGTCGTGCGTGTTGATCGTCTCGATACCACCGGCCGACAGGGGCACACCGTCCACTACATAGAGCGGGTCGGACGAAGCCGAGATCGAACGCGTACCACGGATGCGAACCGAACCCAGCGTACCGGGACGCTCGCTCGAGGTGATATCCACACCGGCGATCTTACCCTGCATGGCCTCGAAGGCGTTGTTCACGGGGCGCTTCGTCAGCTCCTCGGCCGTAACACGCGATACGGCACCCGTTACATCGCTCTTCTTCATCACGCCGTAACCGACAACCACAACCTCCTCGAGCTGTGCCGAATCCTCCTCCAGCGTTACCTGCACGTTCGTGCGGCCGTTCAGAGCCACCGTAACAGTCTTGTAACCCAGGAAGCTCACCGAAAGCGCACCGTTGCTCGGTACGTTCTGGAGCGTAAACTCACCGTCAACGCCGGTAGTGGTACCCATCGTAGTACCCTCAACTACCACACTTGCGCCAATAACGGATTGCCCTGCCTTATCAAGCACGGTACCCGTGACGGTCTTGCTTTGTGCCATGGCGCCAACGGCCATCATGGTAAACAAAGCAACGAAGAACATCCGTTGGATTCCCCCCCCCAAACGGACAAACAGACTTGTAATTCTGTCTTTCATACTTTAAATTGTTAAGTTAGTAAATAGGTTGGTTTCTTGGTTTCTTGTACTTTTCGGACTTACAATCCCATTTGCAAGGTTTACAATAGTAAAGATAAGCAAAAAAGTACAATTTTTCGCATTTTTTCAAAAAAAAATTCTTTCGTTTGTTGGTTACTTTTTTTGTTTTTGCTAAGAAGCTGTTTGAATTTGTTTGCGAAATGATTTTACAGCTTTTTTGTGGCTGTTTTTTCGCGTAATTCGAGGCGCATAGGGGTTCCTATGTAACGAGAATTACGCGAAAAAGGAGTCGTAAAGAGCGTAAAAGAATGTAGCAAATAAATTTCAAACAGCTTCTAAGTTATTCTGCCACGGAGAAGACCAGCACGCCGGCCGTAGGAATCTCCTCCTCACCGATCAGTTTCTTAGCCCCCGCGGGAAGTTCAAAGCGATAGGGTTTATCGCTGTAATTGAGCACGATGCCCATACCGTTGCGATACTCCATCGTCACGCCGTAGGGAAGATCCATCACCGGAATTTCGAGCTGGGCGTAGAGTTTCTTCAGCACCTCGCTCTCGAGCGCACCATCTGCACTATCGACGCCCACATAGGTCACCGTACCACGTCCCAGACGGCGCGTCGTCACAGCCGGCTTGCCGGCATAGAACTCCTCGTCGTAGGTTGCCCATACCTGAACACCCTTTCCGGGCTTGAGAATCTCGCCCCAGGTGTTCCAGGCGTAGCTCTTGCCATCCATCACGACCTTTCCGGGCTCCTCGGGAAGAAGCAGGTCATAAAACTCCATCTCGTTACCCGTCAGGTGGTTGATCATCGAGCCGAAGGGGGCTTCGGGCAGACGGCCAAAGCGATCCTTCTGGGCCGTGCGACAGGTCAGAACCAGGTTACCGCCCTGCTTTACATAGGCTACCCAGCGATCCACCAACTCTTTATCAGCCAACTGATAAGCCGGAACGATCATAACCGGATAGGTGGAAAAATCTTTGGCCTCGGTGATAAAATCCACCGGCGCACCAAACTGTTTGAGCGTGCGGTAATACTTCTCGACATGACCCAGCGTGTTCCACGTTCGGTTCTGCTTTTGGCGCTCGATGCTCCACGAATTTTCGTGGTTGAAGAGGATCGCCGTGCGACGAGCCAGGTAGTCGGCAGGCTTCTTCTCACGCGCACCGACCTGACCGCGCAACTGCTTGATCTCGCGGATAAACTGCGCATACTCCTCGCCACCCGGGGTGACGGTCACGCCATCCGTGCCGACAATGCCGTAGTGGTACTGTTCCGTGCCGTAAAGGGGCTGACGGTAGCGATAGGTGCAGATAAAGTCACTGCCTCCGGCAAAGACGCTCCAGAGCCACAGGCGCACAGCTCCGGGCAGGGGTTGCGGATTGATCGCGCCCCAATTCACCTGGCCGGGCTGAAGCTCCATCACGCCATAAGTACCCTGAATCGGGCGGAAGAAGTCGTTGGCAAAGGCGATACGCAACGGATTGCCGACGCGATAACCACGACGGCCGATGCCCTCGTTATCACCATAGACCATATAGCGCGTGTAGCTTTGGAAGTCGAGCGTGGGGCTGCCGCCGATATGTCCCTCCTCGTAGCTGGGGATGTAGTTCGTCGTCACCCACTGATTCTTGGCATACTTCTTAATCAGGAGGCACTGCGCATCCAAAAAATCGTTCGTCTGCTTGGCGGCAAAACGGCGATAGTCCAAGATTTGGTGGTGGTTCATGAACATCTGAGCCGTCTTCGGGAGGGTAATCTCGTCGAACGAACGATACACTTCGCTCCAAAAAGCGGTACCCCATGCAGCGTTCAGTGCCTGAATATCATTGTTGTACTTCTCACGCAGGAAGTCGCGGAAGCCCTCCTCGGCCTTCGGATTGTAATCGAACTGCACGGCCGGCTCGTTGTCGAGCTGCCAGCCGACGATGCGCGGATCCGAACCGTAGTGCTCGGCCAACTTCTCGATCATCTTATAGGCCAGCTCGCGGTACAAAGGCGAGGCAAACGAGGCGTGCTGACGAGCACCATGATCCAGCGTAATACCCTGCTCGTTGCGGATCAGAATCTCGGGATATTTACGGCTGAGCCACACGGGCGGCGTGGCCGTCGAGGTGCACATAACCACCTTCAGGTCGTATTTGGCAGCCAGAGCCACGGCGCGATCCAACCAGGCAAAGTCATAGACCCCCTCTTCAGGCTCCAACTGTGCCCAGGCGAACTCGGCAAAGTGGGTGAACTCGAAGCCCAGGTCGCGCATCTTGCGAAAATCGCGCTCCCATTGGCTTTCGTCCCAATGCTCCGGGTAGTAATAGACACCCGTAAGCGTCAAATCCTTATCTTCGAACCAAGGCTGCTGTGCAAACGCACCTACAAAGAAGCAGGTCAGAAGCAGCGTCAAGAGTTGTTTTTTCATATCGGTGTTTTCTCTTTTTTTTACAATTTGGTTACTCTTGCGACAAGGCAAGCAGGCGATCCAGCACCGCGCGCGGCACGCGGAAAGCCGTTCCGTGACGGATGCCGTCGGGGAACGACACACGATCGGAGATATCCTCCCACGTCTGACCGTGATCGACACTCACCACCGCACCATATTGGTGGTTGCGGTACTTGTCGAAATAGATGTAGAGTTTATCGCCCACAAAGAGCGGCGCGGGGCCCTCACACCAATAATCACCCGTAATGGCGGGCGACACCTCCGTCGGGAAGCCCTCCTCGATCTTTTCCGCGCGCGTAATGCGCAGGTTCTTCTCGGCCGGCAACGAATTTTCGTTCTTTACGACCATCACCAAATCCTTCTGCCACGGATCGCGAACAATCGCGGCATCAATCACGCTGAAGTCGGGATTGAAGAAGAGCTTCGTCTCGGAGAAGGTCTCGAAATCGCGCGTGGTGACCGCGTAAATGCGGTGGTTCAGTCCCCGTTCGCTCTCGATCACGGGCACCTCTTTGTGACGCCCCGGAATCGTCGTCGCCCAAATAATATAATAGGTCTCGGAGCTCTCGTCGTAGAATAGTTCGGGCGCCCAGCAATTATGGGCCGTCGGCTCGTGCGTCATCACGGGGATGGCACGTTGCTCGCTCCAATGGATCAAATCCGTCGAGGAGGCGTAGCCGATAATCCGATCCGTCCAACTCGACGTCCAGACCAAATGGAACACCCCGTCCGGCGAGAGGCAGATGCTCGGATCGCGCATCAGTCGATCCTTGCCGACCGTGGGTGAAAGCAACGATTTTCCGGCGTTGAGCGGCAGCCAATTTTCGCCGTCGAGGCTATAGGCCAGATGCAGGCCGTCACGGCTGTCCCCCGTAAAGTAGGAGAACAGATAAGCCGGCTCTTCGGTCGTGCAAGCTGTCGCCAAAAGCGATAGCAGCCAACCGGACATGAGCATGATTTTCTTCAAAGACTTCATGGTGCACTTTTTCGTAATACAAAGTTAACTCTAAGATAGGCATTTTTTTTTGTACAGATCGTTCAGTTGGATGCAAAATCGTACAGATTAGTCCCCAAGCAGGGTATTTTTTGTACAAAAATCCATCTATATGTATCCTCCTCTATTGAGTTTGAGCGAAAAAAGGAGTACCTTAGCATTATCAAAAAAACGCACACCTGAGCCACGCACAAGAAACCAAAACAAACCATACTACGATGAAACGATTCCTCTTGCTGACCCTGGCGCTGCTCTTTGCCTGGGGCGCTGAAGCGCAGACCTTCAAATTCGACTTTACGACCCACAAAAAGTGCAAAGAGGGCTACATCCGGGTGACACCCACGGATCGCTACTCGGAAGAGAAGGGATACGGCTATGACCTGATCGCTTCGCCCGATGCAGCGGCCGGCTCGCCCTTCTTCTTCTCGGTCTCGGTGCCCGACGGCAACTACCTCGTCACGGCCGTTGTCGGTAGCAAACTGACGGCCGGCAAGACCACCCTGCGTGGCGAGTCGCGTCGCCTGTTCTTCGAGAACGTACCGACCGCCAAGGGAGAGTTCAAATCCTGCGCCTTTGTCATCAACAAGCGCAACACGCACATCTCCGAGGGGGAGCAGGTTCGCATCAAGGCACGCGAAAGTCACAAGCTCAATTGGGACGATAAACTGACCATCGAGCTGAACGGTGACGCACCTCAACTCTGCGAACTTATGATCGAGCGCGTGGAGAACGTGCCCACGATCTTCCTCTGCGGCGACTCCACGGTGGTGGATCAGGACAACGAGCCGTGGGCCAGCTGGGGGCAGATGATCACCCGCTTCTTCAACGAGCAGGTCGCATTTGCCAACTATGCCGAGTCGGGTGAGAGCGGCAACACCTTTATCGCCGCAGGCCGCCTCAAGAAGGCCCTCACGCAGATGAAGGCGGGCGACTACCTCTTCATCGAGTTCGGCCACAACGACCAAAAGCAGCGCGGCCCGGGCAAGGGCGCCTACTACTCCTACATGACCAGCCTGAAGACCTTTATAGACGAGGCCGTAGCGCACGGAGCACATCCCGTGCTGGTGACCCCGACCCAGCGTCGCAGTTTTGACGAGCAGGGCAAGATCCGCGATACGCACGAGAACTTCCCCGAAGCGATGCGCTTTTTGGCCGCCAAGGAGCAGATTCCGCTTATCGACCTGCACGCCATGACCCGCACGCTCTACGAGGCAATGGGCGTCGAGCACTCGAAAAAGGCCTTTGTGCACTATCCGGCAGGTACCTACCCGGGGCAGCATCGTCCGCTGGCCGACAACACCCACTTCAACCCCTATGGAGCCTACCAGATTGCCAAATGCGTGATCGAGGGGATGAAGCAGCTCAACCTGCCGCTGATCGAGCAGCTGCGCGAGGGATACGTTGCCTACGACCCCGCACACCCCGACAAGGTGGAAAATTTCCACTGGAACGACAGCCCCTTTGCCGAGCTGGAGAAACCCGATGGTAATTAAGAAGCTGTTTAAAATTTATTTGCTTCATTCTTTTACGCTCTTT
>CAYOEE010000037.1:0-4315 GCA_964402935.1 uncultured Alistipes sp.
GGTCAGCCCCTCAACCTGCAAGGCATCTGGAACAAAGACCTGAGTCCCTCGTGGAATTCGGGCTACACGGCCAACATCAACATCGAGATGAACTATTGGCCCTCGGAGGTAGCCAACCTCTCGGAGTGCCACAAGCCCTTCCTGGAGATGATCAAGGAGTGCGCCGAAACGGGACGCGAGACGGCTCGCGGCATGTACCACCGTCGCGGCTGGGTGGGTCACCACAACTGCTCGATCTGGCGCGAAACCTACCCCAACGACGGCGGTGCCGCCACGGTCTTCTGGCCGATGATGGGCGCCTGGTTCTCGTCGCATCTGTGGGAGCACTACGCCTACACGGGCGATAAGAAATTCCTCACCGAGGAGGCCTACCCCGTGATGAAGGGGGCTTCGGAGTTCTTCCTCGACTGGATGATTCAGGACAAGGAGGGCTATTGGATCACCCCTGTCAGTACCTCGCCCGAGAACCTCTTCATCGTCCCGGGTACGGATCAGGCCTGCGGTGTTTCGCAAGGCTCGACGGGTGATATGTCGATGATCCGCGAGCTCTTCACGCGCACGGTGGCTGCGGCCGAGGTGGCCGGTGTGGATGCACCGCTTTGCGATACGCTGCGCGACCGCCTGCAACATCTGCTCCCCTTCCGCGTGGGGGCGTTTGGTCGCCTGCAGGAGTGGAACAAGGATTTCATGGATCAGGATATCCACCACCGCCACATCACGCACCTCGTATCGCTCTACCCCTTCGGGCAGATCAACCCCTCGACCCCCGAGCTCTTTGCGGCTGCCCGCAAGACGCTCGAGATTCGCGGTGACGAGGCTACGGGATGGTCGAGCGGCTGGAAGATCAACCTTTGGGCACGCCTCTTGGATGGCGAACGCGCCTACAAACTCATCGGTACGCTGCTGCGCCCCGTCGGTTTCGGCCCTGAGACGGAGCAGTCGTCGGGTGGCGGCGTCTATATGAACCTCTTCGATGCCCATCCCCCCTTCCAGATCGACGGCAACTTCGGTCTCACGGCCGGTGTCTGCGAGATGCTTATGCAGAGCCACGAGGGGAAGATTCGCCTCATGCCTGCCGTCCCGACGGCCTGGCGCACCGGTTCGATCCGGGGTCTGAAGGCACGAGGCGGCTACACGATCGACATGACATGGAGCGACGGCCGCATCACGGAGCTGAAAATTCACTCCGCAACGGGTAAGCGTTGCGAGGTAAGCTCGGCATGGACGCTACCCGAGGGAGATCCGTTTGTAAACTGCCAATAATCAACTAAAACCAAATACTATGAAAAAACAATTCATGCTTTGTGCGCTCCTGCTGGGTGGTCTGCTGTGGTCACCGCAAGTCGAGGCACAACAAGTAATCGAGGCTACGCCCGAGACCTTCAACGAGGCCGTTACGGCACTTCGCAAGGCCGTGAAAAAGCAAAAAGAGGATGTCGAGCTGCGCCTGCACGGCGGCACTTACTACCTCGCCGAGCCGCTCGTGATCGACGAGTCGCTGGGTGGCAAAAACGGCAAGAGCGTCAAGATCGCCTCCGTGAAGGGCGAGGAGGCCATCCTGAGTGGTGGCGTCGAGATCAAGGGCTGGGAGAAGGTGCATGACAACCTCTACAAAGCCTCCTTCGACCACGACAAGAAGCTCCGCACGCTCATCGTGGGTGGCAAGCGTGCCCGCATGGCCGGCATGAACACCCCCGTCAAGGCGCTGGGAAGCTACGGCGAGATCGAGATCACGGGCAACGAGCCGTGGGCCTTCGGGGCCGGTTCGACCCCCGAGGGTATCCTCTTCGAGCAGAGTGCCGAGGTGATGCCCTACCGCAACCCCGAAGATGTGGAGCTGATTCAGAACAACGTCTGGACCGAGAAGATTCTCTGCGCCGCCGATGTCCACAAGTGGGGCAAGCAGATCGCCATCGAATTGCAGCAGCCCTACTCGGCCATCCTCAACTCGCTGGCTTGGGCCGGCAAGACGAAGTTCGAGGGCACATTCCTCATTCGCAACGCCTTCGAGCTGCTGGACGAGCCGGGCGAGTTCTACTTCGACCGCGCCGAGAAGACGATCTACTACATGAGCCACGGCGAGAATCCGGCCGATGTGGCGGTGATCGCCCCGATGACCGAGGGTCTGGTACGCATCAAGGGTACAAGCTGTTCGTCGAATGTCGAGAACGTGACGCTGGAGAACCTCACCTTCTCGTATGACGCCTGGAATCTCGTGGAGGTCGAGGGTTCGCACGGCTTCGGCGGTATTCAGTCGCTGGGTCTTGCCATGAAGTATATCCCCAACGGCAACTGGCACCCCACGAAGTACAACAGCGTGGATGTTCCCGACGGCACGATTCAGGTCGAGAATGCCACGGGCATCCGCATCCTGCGCAACAAGTTCCTGCACCTGGGTTCGGCCGTTTCGGTGAACCTCTCGAACGATGTGACGAACGCGGAGGTGATGGGCAACTTCTTCAACGACTGCCTGGGTAATGCCGTGGCCGTGGGTCATCCGCAGCACTACGAGATCGGTGATGGCGACGAGGGCGCTGTCTATGCCCCGGGCATAGAGGGTCTTTGCCGTCAGATCAACATTTCGAACAACCTGATTCGCAACGTATCGCTCGACTTCCGCCAGGTGGAGGCCATCGTGGGCTTCTTCTGCAAGAACGTGAAGATCGACCACAACGACATCTACGGCACGCCCTATGGCGCTATCGCCCTGGGTTGGTGGTGGGGCAACGCCGGTATTCCCGAGTCGAAGAACGCCGGCGAGAACTCGATCAGCTACAACCGTTGCGGCCACACGCACACGATGCTCACCGACGGCGGTATCATCTATATGCTCGGTCGTCAGCCGGGTTCGGTGGCGCGTCGCAACTACGTCTTCGACGGCCCGCGTTGCATCTATCCCGATGACGGTTCGTCGGGCTGGCTCATCGAGGAGAACTTCGTTGTAAGCCTCTACCAGCTCTGGCTGCACCTGGATTCGGATCGCAACTACGACATCCTGATCCGCAACAACCACGTCAAGGACAACCGCTTCTGCAACAGTGGCAACGGCACGATCGTCGAGGGTACGAAGATCTATCGCAACATCCCCTTCGGCGACGAGGCACTGGCCATTCAGGATGCGTCGGGTCTGAGCCACGAGTACCACGACCTGATGCCGCGCCGCGAGTACGATCCGATCGTGGTGATTCCGACCGTAGGTGCCAAGCGCAAGGCGGTGTTTTAGTAAATTCAAAATGTAAAATTCAAAATTTAGAATTAGAAATATTCTATGAGCAAGAGAAAATATGCGGGCGTGGTCGTGCCGATGGCCACACCCGTCAAGGATGGAGCGGTGGATCTTGCAGCCGTGGAGCGCATCATTCATTCGTTTGTCGAGGCCGGAGTTGATACGCTGGTCATGGGTACGACGGGCGAGGGTAACCTCGTGCCGCAGACCGAAGGAGTTGAGATGGTTCGCACGGCCGTCAAGGCTGCCGCAGGAAAAATTACGATCTACGCCGGTGTGACGGGGCTCTGTCTGAAGGAGCAGTTGACCCAGATCGAGGGCTTCAAAGAGGCCGGAGCCGATGTGGCCGTGGCGATTCTGCCGAGCTACTACGCCCTCACGGAGGAGCAGATGGTGGCCTACTACACCGCCCTGGCCGATCAATCGGTACTGCCCGTGATGCTTTACAACATCCTGGCTACGACCCATCTTTCGATTCCCGTGGAGGCGGTGCGCAAATTGGCCGCCCACCCCAACATCGTGGGTCTGAAGGATTCGGAGCGCGACCCGGAGCGCATGGAGCAGTGCATTGCCGTAAGAAACGAGGCGGAGGATTTTGCCTACTTCTGCGGCTGGGCGGCTCAGTCGGCCCACTCGCTGGAGCTGGGTGCCGACGGCATTGTTCCCTCGACGGGTAACTTCGTACCGGCTCACTTCCAAAAGCTCTATGAGGCTGCCGTGGCAGGTAACATGGAGGAGGCCAACCGCCTGCAAACCTTGACCGACGAGATGGCCAAGGTCTATCAACAGGGCCGACCGCTGGGTAAGCAGCTGGCCGCCCTGAAGTGCATCATGCAGGGCATCGACCTCTGCGGCACGGAGATGTTCGCACCCCTCACCGAGCTGACGGAGGAGGAGTATCAGACGATCCGCACCGAGATTGCCAAATTTGACCTGAAAACCATTTAACGAAAACCAACCCCAAACTTAACAAAACACTATGCATTGGATAGACATCGTGCTGGTTGTGGCCAGCATCGTTCTTGTGCTGTTGGTAGGTCTGAAGTTCGCCCATAAGCAGGACTCGACCGACAACTACTTCGCCGCCGG
>CAYOEE010000037.1:4325-10771 GCA_964402935.1 uncultured Alistipes sp.
GGCGTGGGCAATCGGTATGTCGATTTTCGCCACGCTCATTTCGTCCGTAACGTTCCTCTCCTACCCGGGTGCCGCCTACGGAGGCAACTGGATTCTCCTGGTGCAGGGTCTGATGGTGCCCGTTGTCCTGGTCGGTATGATTTGGTTTATCGTGCCGCTCTTCCGCAAGACCATCAAGCTCTCGACCTATGAGTATTTCGAGCGTCGCTTCGGCTGGGGCGCACGCCTCTACGGCTCGCTGGCCTTCCTCCTGATCCACTTCTCGAAACTCGGCACGGTCTTCTACCTCGTCGCCATGGCCGTGGCGCAGTTCATGAATTGGGATATCTACTGGGTGATTATCATCATCGGTATCGCCGTGACGTTCATTACGCTCATCGGCGGCATGGAGGCCGTGATCTGGATGGATGTGATCCAGGGCTTTATCCTCATCGTGGGCGGTTTGATTTGTGCCGCACTGCTGCTCTTCACGCCCGAGGGCGGTGCAGGAGCTGTGATGGAGATCGCCCTGCGCGACCACAAGATTGACGTAGGTCCCTACAACTGGAGCTTCGTAGAGCTTACCTTCTGGGTGATGGCCATCAACGGTATCTTCTACGCCATCCAGAAGTATGGTACGGACCAGACGATCGTACAGCGCTACCTCACGGCCAAGAACGACCACGAGGCAAAGAAGGCCGCCTACATCGGTGTCGCTGCCAGCGTACCTATCTGGGCACTCTTCATGTTCATCGGAACGTGCCTCTACGCCTACTATAAGATCGAGGGTGGTGCCGACATCGTGGGTCTGAAAGCCGACGAGGTATTCCCCCACTTCATCGCCTACGAGTTGCCGATCGGCGTGAAGGGTCTGATTATCTCGGCCCTCCTAGCGGGTGCTATCTCGTCGCTCGACTCGGATCTGAACTGCTTTGCCGCCATCGGTGTGCAGGACTACTACGTGCGTTTCCACCCCGAAAGCACCGACCGTCAGCGTCTGGTACTGGGTCGTTGGATCGTCGCTCTTTCGGGTGTTGCCTCGATCGGTATCGCTGCAATTTACGCCTTCTGGGGCGGTGAGGGTATCCTCGGCGTGCTGTTTGGTCTCTATGCCATCTTCTCGTCGGGTATCGTCGGTCTGTTCCTGCTGGGTCTGCTTGTGCCGCGTGCCAACCGCAAGGGTCTGTGGGTCGGCCTGATCGCCTGCATCCTCTTCACGGCTTATGCCGTGCTCACCTCGTCGAAATTCACGATCGACGGCGAGAAGCAGATTCTCTTGGATCTGGGCGCATGGAATTTCACGCACCATAAATATATGTTGGGTGTTTACAGCCACCTGATCGTCTTCTTCGTCGGCTGGGCAGCTTCGTACCTCTTCCCGAAGGAGGAGGTGGAGGAGAGCCTCACCATCCGCGGTTATCTGAAGGAGCGCAAGGCTGCCAAAAACGCCTAAGAAGCTGTTTGAAACATGAAATTGGTAACTCTACAACAACCCTCGCGCATCGTTTTGGGCGAGGGTGCTGCCGAGCGCTTTGCCGAGGAGTTCGCAGCGCACGGCTTTCAGCGTCTGTTCCTGCTCACCGCACCGCCGATTCTGCCCCTGATCGAGGGCATCATCGCCAAGATCAAGGAGACAGGAGCGGAGGTCACGATCTACGACCGCATCACGGCCGAGCCTGCACTGGATGAGGTGGTCGGCATCATCGACGAGGCACGCGCTTTCGGCGCTGACAGCGTCGCCGGTATCGGTGGCGGCTCGGTGCTCGACACGGCCAAAATCGTGGCGGCTTTCGTCAAAAGCAAGCAACAGGTGGCCGACTGCTTCGGTACGGGTCTGATTAAGGAGCGCGGTCTGTGGTGCGCCTGCCTCCCGACCACGTCGGGTACGGGTAGCGAGGTGTCGCCCAACGCCATCCTTTTGGATCGTGCCGAGAAGCTCAAGAAGGGCATCGTGAGCCCCTATCTCTTGGCAGATGCCGCCTACATCGACCCCCTGCTGACGCTCACCGTGCCGGCCAAGATCACGGCCGAGACGGGTATGGATGCCCTCTCGCACTGCATCGAGAGCTACACGAACCGCCACGCTCACCCCGTGGTGGACGCCTACGCACTGCAAGGTATCGAGCTTATTGCCAAGAACTTGGAGCGTGCCGTAAAGGATGGCAAGGATCGTGAGGCGCGTGCCGCCCTCTCGCTGGGCAGCTACTACGGAGGTCTGTGCCTGGCGCCGGTCAATACGGCGGCCGTGCACGCCCTCTCCTATCCGCTCGGGGGCGAGTACCACATCTCGCACGGCCTGGCCAACGCCATTCTGCTGCCTCCCGTGATGCGCTTCAACCTCGAGTCGAACCTCGAAAAACACGCGGCCATCGCTCGCGCCATGGGTGTCGATTGCGATGGGCTTTCGACGCGCGAGGCCGCTGAGAAGGGCGTAGCATTTGTGGCCGAGCTGGCTGCTCGTTGCGGAATTCCCGCTTCGCTCACGGCGCTTGGTATTCCGCAGGATAAGGTCGGTGAGCTGGCCGATGCCGCAATGAAGGTCACGCGCCTCTTGGTCAATAATCCGCGCGAGGTGACGCGCGAGGATGCCGTAGCAATCTATAACGAATTATACTAAACGAAGATGAATAACTTACCGATTTTAGCCATTACGATGGGCGATCCGGCGGGTGTAGGCCCTGAGATTATCGCCATGTCGCTCGCCCAGGAGTACCCCTATACGGTGTGCCGTCCCGTGGTTGTGGGCGATGCCAAGATGATGGAGCTGGGCGTAAAGTCAGCCAACGCAGATTTGAAGGTGCGCCCGATCGAGAAGGTCGGCGAGGCGCAGTACGCGCGTGGCGTGATCGACGTGCTCGATCTTAAGCTCATCGACCCCGCGACCTTTGCCTACGGCGAGGTGCAGGCACAGTGCGGTCATGCCGCTTTCGAGGCGGTGCGCACGGCCATCGAACTGGCCATGCGCGGCGAGGTGGATGGTACGGTGACCGCTCCGCTGAATAAGGAGGCGTTGCACGTTGCCGGCCACAACTTTGCCGGCCACACGGAGATCTACGCTCACTACACCGATACGAAGAAGTACGCCATGTTGTTGGCCGATGACAAGATGCGCGTGATTCACGTTTCGACCCACGTTTCGCTGCGCGAGGCGTGTGACAGAGCCAAGAAGGAGCGCGTCATTGCCGTCACGGAGCTGATCCGCGAGGCCTGCCTGAGCTTCGGCATCGAGAATCCGAAGATCGGCATTGCGGGCCTCAACCCCCACGCCGGTGAGGGTGGCCTGTTTGGCGACGAGGAGATCCGCGAGATCATCCCCGCCATCGAGGAGATGAAGCTGAAGGGGTGGAACGTGGATGGCCCCGTGCCGCCCGATTCGCTCTTCTCGCGCGCCCGCTCGGGACAGTTCGACGGTTGCGTGGCGATGTACCACGACCAGGGTCATATCGCTTTCAAGGTGGGTGGCTTCGAGTGGGATCGCCAGACACAACGCATGGTGGCCGTCAAGGGCGTGAACATCACGCTCGGTCTGCCGATTATCCGCGTTTCGGTCGATCACGGCACGGCCTTCGACGTCGCAGGTAAGGGTATCGCCAACCCCGATGCACTCCTCATGTCGATCGAGTATGCCGCCCTGATGGCCAAAAACCGCAAAAAGTAACCACTTCGACGATGCGAACGCTTGTCGTTGCCGATGACCTGACGGGGGCTGCCGAGATTGCCGGTGTAGCCCACCGTTTGGGTTGTCGCGTGCGCCTTGTGACCCGCGTGGAACGCTTCGAAGAGGAGGATGAGGTGGTCGTCGTGGCCACCGATACCCGCTCGATGCGCCGTGAGGAGGCGGTTGCCTTTACCCGCAACTTGGTCGAAAAGTTGCGCCCGATAATCGCTTCGGGGAGTGTGGATCGCCTCTTTAAGAAGACCGACTCGGTCTTGCGCGGCCATGTCATCGAGGAGCTGGAGGAGCTATTCGCGCTCGGCTTTGAGCGAGCATTGCTCCTGCCGGCCAACCCCTCGAAGGGGCGCACGATTCAGCGTCGCCACTACCGCATCGGAGGAATCCCCCTCCATCGCACGGTCTTCAGCACCGACCCCGAATTTCCTGCCACGACTTCGCACGTTATCGAGTTGTTGAAAAATCGCGCACACTACGCCACGCCCCGGACGCGCGGAGCACTGAAACGGGGGATCACGGTGGGCAGTGCCGCCTCGGAAGAGGAGCTGAAAGCGCACATCACGCGCCACGACTCCCGAGCCCTCGTTTGGGCCGGAGGAGCTGATCTGTTTCAATCACTGCTCGAACACCACGGCTATAAAACGCAGACGCAGACCGCATTTGCAGGACTTGCCTCGCGCAAAACCCTCATCGTGCTGGGGAGCACCGTGCAACACGACATCTGCACCGAGCCTTTCTTCGCGCGTAATCGCGTCGTACAAAGCCCGATGCCCGACGCGGTATTCCACGGAGGGGATGTAGGCGCGTGGGTCGCTTCGGCCGGTGAGGCGTTGAGGGGCGGGGATTCGCTCATGCTCTCGATTCCGCAACCGATCGAACAGGAGGCTGCACGCGCCCTGCAACTGCGCCATCGGATGGCCGAAGCAGTTGCCGAACTCGTTGAACGACACCGCTTTGAAGAGGTGGTGATTGCCGGCGGAGCAACGGCCTACACCATCCTGGAACGGATGCAGCTGCAAGAGCTGACCCTCTCGGACGAGATTGCGGCCGGCGTGGTGCGCCTCTACGACCCGAAGCACGGTATGCATCTCACACTCAAGCCCGGCAGCTATCCGTGGGGAGAATGTTTTAAGTAGTTGAGAGTTGAAAGTTATTTTGTCGTGCTTTCAGCCGCTCAACAAAAAAATTGGGAGATAGTCTAAACCGGTGGCTATCTCCCTTTTTGTTGAGCTAACTTTCAATTTTCAACTTTCAACTTTCAACTATTCAAACAATTTCGGGTCGGGGAGAACCTTCGGTGACAGGTTGTGCAGCGTAAGGCCTCGTTTCAAGGCACGCAGGAAGGTATATTGCGTACCGCCGCTCGAGCCCTCGTACCAGGCCACAAGCACCGAGGCGTGATCGACCAAAAAGTTATTGCGCTGCTGGTAGCACCCGCGGTGATAGGTCGAGGCGAGCAGAATCACCTCATCGGCCTCGGCCAAAAGATGCCGAAAACGCGTTCGATCCACCTCCGAGAAGGAGGAGGACTGCGTTGCAAAAGGGACTACGGCCACCAACCGAATCGGCACGCCCTCCTCGCGCAAAGCCACCACGGCCTCGGCCGCCGCCAAATCAAAACCCTGCGCCATACCGCTCAAGAAGGTGGTAAATCCCCCTTCGGAAAGTTGCCGAATCAGCGCACACAACGCCTCCGAGGCCTCCCCGCGATAGGTGCGGTGGCCCGTAAAGGCGACGGTATGCAGCGTATCTATGGCCATATTCCTATGCAAAAATAGCAATTTTGGCGCGTAATTTGCTCCACAAGAGCTACACACTTAAAAAAAAGTTGCTATGAAACACACAAGTATTTGCATGATTTCCCTCCTGGGAGGGATGATTGTCGGTTCAGCTTTGGCGATGTTACTTACTCCGCAATCGGGGCCTGAACTGCGCTCGAAGATCAAAGAGTGGGCCGAAGAGGAGGTCGAGAAGGCCAAGACGAAGGCCGAGAAATTGCAGCAGCAGATCCGCAGCCAAATCGAGGAGGCACGCTGCAACTGCGAAACGAAGGAGGCTTAATCGACCGAGAGGATGGAGCGGACAACGAAGTTGGGCGGACGGCTGATTACAGCGCTCTTTATCTTTGCCATCAGCCTCTTCTGCACCGTGCTGACCTCGGTCGGAGCACTGGTGCTCTGGCTGGCCTCACGCATCGGCTCTCTCGTGACGGCAGCACTCGTTGTCGCACTCTTTTTCGCCGTGCTCACCACGGTCAGCTACCTGCTCTCGATTCGTGAGATGATCGCACGTTTTCGTGACGAGCTCGAAACGATCTACGAGATGGCCAACCACTTCCGAGGCGGCTACCGGTGGCTCCGACGACAATTCGGCTGGCTTTTAGGCCTCAAAGAAGAGAGTTGAAAGTTGAGAGTTAAAAGTTGAAAGTTAGCTCAACAAAAAGGGAGATAGCCACCGGCAAAGGCTATCTCCCCAATTTTTTTTGTTAGCGACAAAATAACTCTCAACTCTCAACTTTCAACTTATTTGAAGTAGCGGTTGTAGAGACCCTCGAAGCCCTTGCCGTGACGAGCCTCGTCCTTGGCCATCTCATGCACCGTGTCATGTACGGCGTCGAGGTTCTGCTCCTTGGCGATCTTCGCCAGATGCATCTTACCCTCGCAAGCACCACACTCGGCGTTCATACGCTTGTAAAGGTTGGTCTTCGTGTCCCAAACCACCTCACCGATCAACTCGGCAAACTTGGCAGCGTGCTCGGCCTCCTCCCAAGCGTAACGCTTGAAGGCCTCGGCGA
>CAYOEE010000038.1:0-7262 GCA_964402935.1 uncultured Alistipes sp.
GATGTTGGCTACCTGTTCGATCGGCGTGTTGCACTCCGAGTCGATGGTGTGGTAGAGTGTCCAAAGGGCAGGGTTCGTGTGAAGACGTTCGTGACCGCGCGTTTCGCGGTACTCTCCCCAACGCTCGTAGATAGGATCCCACAGCTCGCGGTGCATCGCCTCGTAGATTGCTTCAGCCTCCTTGCGATAGGGGGTAGGGTCTTCGCCAATACGTTCGGCAATGCGTGCTACCTCCTTGTTGGCGAAGTAGTTGTAAGCCGACGAGTGGGTTACCTTGCCTCCGCTGTAATAGAGCGCATCGCTTGCCCAGATGCAGGCATACCCATCGTAAAGGTGGTCACCGTCGGGATCAAAGTTGCGCTTCTCCCACTCCAGGTGGAGCTTCAGCGTGGGGAACATTTCGCGCATGAAGGCCTCGTCACCCGTGGCGCGGATGTGGCGCAGGAGGGCGTCGATATAGACCAGGTTCATGTCGTAGTGCGACATCTCGCGCTTGCCCGGACGACGGCAGATGTAGCCGTTGCTGTACATGGGCGTTCCCCACCTCTTCTCGGCACGCGCCAGGTTCAGGGTCGAATCCTGACGCGGATGCGTGTAGATCGGCTCTACGTCGCGCACCATGTTGTCGGCATAGGTGCGGAAGTGGGTGCGGGCTCGCTCGTGCCAACCGAGTGCCGAGCCGACATAGGCACCGCGCCAGCCGAGGTGCTCGGTGCGCCAGCCGATGGCTCCATGCAGCCAGGTGCGCCCACTCCAAATGCCGTCGGCCGCAATAGCCAACGCCGGAGCAATCGGATTGAGCCATCCCTCAGGTGTATCAATCGAGAAACTGTTGGCAATTTTGACGCGTTGTTGCTCGGCCTGCTCGAAAAGTTCTTTGAGCTTTTTCTGGCTATGCTTCGGTTGCTTCGAGGGGAAGTAGGCGAGATAGCGTACTTCGTTGGGTTTGAGCGTCATCGAGCCGGTCAAATGAGGCATTGGTGAAAGTGCTCGCTCATCGAGCGGAAGAATCAGCGTCACAGATTTTTCCTCCTTTTTGAAGGTGTAATCAACCACGACGCGATCGCCCTTTATTTGATAGCGATTCGTCGTGCAGTCGCTCGCTTTGAGGGCGAAACAATTGGGATCATCGACGCCCAAATCGCCGTTGCGGTAGAACTTTTGCCCCGAAACGCCGCCAAACGAGAGTTCGATTCGCTGCTCATATAAGGAGTTGTTTTCGATGCGCCAAAGCGCTACGTCCTCGCCCTCGCGCATCACCTGTGCCTCGATGTGCACCATGCTGAGCTCGTAGTTCATTTTACCGGCTGTGTAGGTCGCCTTGTAGATTTTAGAGCCGGTGGAGAGGGCTAAGTTGCCACCCATGCCCGGCAGGTAGATGCCAAAATCGGGGCTGTCGCTGCACTCCAGTCGAAAACCGGTATGCGCTCCGTAAAGGGCACGGTTATAGCGTGCCTTGCCGTTGGTCGTATAGACACCGTCCCCTTTCGGATGGTAGTGCTCGGCGCGTTCGGGGTATATGCGGCTCAGCTTACCGTGAAGATCCTCCAAGGATTGGGCATCGTGTTGGGCATACAGCAACGCCGAGCATCCCAACAAAACTAAGCTCAGGCAAAGTCGTTTCATATTCAAAAAAATTGAATATAAGTTTATTTATTGAATACAGATATTCTAATTTTGAACTCAAAAAATCTAAATTTTGAATTCTAAATTTTGAATTTTGAATTTAAGGCAACGCCTTAATCCCTTCCCAGCGCACATCCCATTCGCCATTCTTCGGGAAGCCGGGGTTCTTCTCGTCGCAACCATCCCAACCGGCGCACATCAGGGCGATGGCGGTCAAAAGACCACCGTTACCGGGCAGGTAGCAACGCAGACGGGCATCCTGGAAGTTGTGACCGTTCTTGAGGCAGGTGTTCGTGCGCTTCGACATCAAGAGGGCCGCTACGGCATTCTCTCTCTCTCCGAGGCGCGTGGCGTTCATCGAAACCATCGGGTAGTCCCAGCCCCAGGTCTTCTCCCAATTCCACTTGTCCCAGATCCACTCCTGGGTCTGTTTCATGATCGCGGGATCGACCAGGCGCGAGTGGGGGAAGATGCCGACAGCACCCAGCACGGCGGGGTGGTCGGAGGTGAAGCGGACATCCTCGTAGGTCTGGGGTGCGGTCTCGGCTGCGAGGTAGAGGCCATCCTTCGAGGCCAGGGGCGATAGCTTGGCCAGCAGTTCGTCCCACTCCGGATTGCGCTCCTTGCCGAGGCGCTCACGCCACAGTTGAGCCATCGACATCACGCAGTGCCACTGCGAAAGCTCGAAGGGAGGGTTGATCGTCTCGGCGGCACGCAGGGTCTCCTGAGCGGGAATCACGCCGCGCAGCTCGTAGCGATCCTTCTCGGCGTTGTAGTCGGCAAAGTCGTACATGAAAGCGGCCGTCTCCTCGACCAGCTCGGCATACTCCTTCAGCAACTCCTCCGAGGGGTTGGCACGGTAGCAAAGCTCCAAGAGGTAGATCAGGTGGGGTTGCTGCCAGATGAGGAACGAACCCGTCTTCGAGGGGGCCTCCATGGCCGAGGGGTCGGTCATCTTCATCCAACGTACGCCGTCGAAGCCCTGGCGCTCAGCGATGTGACGAGCGCCGTCGGCTGCCTTGTGATACCACTTCAGGGTGCGCAGCAGCAGATCCTCGTGGCCGTAGAGGGCAAACTGAGCCTGGTGCCAATAGATCATTTCGAGGTGGAACTTGCCGAACCACGAGTTGTACGTCAGACCCGTCTCCTGCGGAGGAATCGAACCGGCGCATTGAGCGGCCAGGAGGTACTGCGAGAGCACCACGCGACGCTCCAGCTCCTCGGCGCGGGGATCGGTGCAGTGGCTGAAATCGACTACGCCACCCTTTATCCAGAAGTTGTTCCAGAACTGCTTGGCGTCGGGAGCTACGGCCAACAGATCATGCTGCTCGCCCAGGGCCTCCTTCTCGCAGGGGGTGTAGCGCACGGCTACGGTCCACTGATCCTCCTCGGGGGTCAGGCGGAAGTAGTTGCGTCCCTGCTGCTGAAGGGTGGCCTTGCCTGTCCAATCGAGGCGCACGAAGTAGCTCGTGGCGTCGATCGTGCGACGCAACGTGGCCGACTGCTCGGTCGAGGCTACCAGCTCGGTCGAGTGCTTCTCGTCGGCCTGCCAATTGCAGGCATCGTCGGTGTGTGCCCCTGTGGGGTAGGCGAAACGGATGCAGAGCGGAAGGTGCTTCGTATTGGCAATCGAAGCCGTGAAGCGATCCGATGCGGGGTCGCAGGCGGTCTCGACGGCCACCTGCTCACCCTCGACCGCGAACGAGGAGCGAATCACGCCGTTCATCATGTCGAGTGTCTGATCAATGTCTGTCAGGGATGCGGGGGTAAGCCCCTCGAAGCCCACTACGCCCAGGTGCAGACGGTGGGGGTTCATGCGATACCAATCGGCCGCATCCTTGCCACGATCCTCCTTGGGCTGCGTGGCGTAAGGCTCGATCTGTCCGTGGCCGAAGTCGTAGTCGCGCAGGGTCTCCTCGTGGCGGTAGTTCTCAGGGTTGGCAAACGAGTGCCAGCCCCAGTCGCTCTGCGTGCCCAGGGGGAGTCCCTTGCTGTAAAATTCGGGGAAAGTTTGCAGACCCGTCACATCGACCGTCACGGCAAAACCGCCGTTGCCGACCGTGAGCGAAGCCAGCGTATCGACCTCCGTAACATGGGGGTTGTTGCGCTCCACCAGGGCTGCGCGATCAATCTTTTCGGGCGCGGTGCAACTTGCTGCAAGCAGCGTTGCTGCCAAAAGAAGTCTTTTCATGAGGTATTTAAGTTTATAGTTATTTCGTCGTTAGTGCGGTTATTTACTTTCGGCCTCCATCAGGAAGGTGTAGTTCTCGATGTTTGTGTAGCCGTTTGTTGCCACTTTGGAGGCATCCGAACTGTCGTTTTTGTCGAGCCCGTATTTCTCCTCGATCGAGTCGGGAATACCGTCCTTGTCGCTATCCGTCGGGCGGTTGTCTGCCGTGGCGATGTTTTGCCAGGTGTTGGCCAAGGGGTACTGCTTCTCCTTGCGCTGGTCGCGGAAGATTGTGCCCTTCGTGCCGAGCGAGGTCAGCTCCTCGATCATGTAGCCATCCACTTTGTCGCGTGCCGGAAGCGAGGCGCCCACATACTTTACGATCCACTCGTAGGCCTCCGCAGCCGTGCATTTTTGCTCGATGGCTGGGTGGCCGGCCGAGGGGGCGGAGAGGAAGGAGGGTGTGCCGCTGCAATAGGTTGAGAAGTTGTCCGTAGTCAGCTCCACACCGTTTAATGCGCCGTCTTTGTTGCTGTCGAACCAGTTGCCGACAAAGTAGGTGTCGAACTCCGCATTACCGCGCGTGAAGGGCTTGGTGGGGTTCTCCACGCCCAGCACCTCGTAGTATTTGTGGCCGGCGCCTGTCGGCGAGCAGATGTCGGGGTTGTTGTAGGTCTCCTCGCTCACCTTCTCGGCCGGCGTGTTGCGCCATACGTTGCAAGGGCCTTGGATGAAGTAGTTGTTCTCGATCTGCGTATCGGAGTGTCCCGACGAATTGCTCATGTCGTAGCAACTCGACGAGCCCCAATTATAGACCACGTTATTGACATACTGATTCAACCCCTTGACCTTGAAGTTGCGAGCTCCGTTGTCGATCATCAGGTTGCGGTAGATCGTCACGCCCTCCGTGTCGGCGGTCTGAATCAGTCCGCCTGCCGAGTGGTTCATGCAGCCTTGCCCGATGATCGAGTTCTGAAGCGTGATGTTTTGCGGGCGTGTGCCCTTGTTGTCGGCGCTGATCGAGAAACACTCGTCCGTAGCCCAGGTGAAGGAGCAGTGGTCGTAGATCACGTTTTCGCCACTCGAAAGACCGCCCGCATCGAGGTTGTCCGAGCCGGAGGCCTGGCGACCTGTGCGCACACGCATATAACGAACAATGAGGTTCGAAGCGCCCGACGAGGCTACGCGGTTGTTATAGATCTCAATGCCGTCACCCGGTGCAGTTTGGAACAGCAGGGTTTGGTTGCTCTTGAGTACCAGAACCGATTGAAGGGTAATGACACCGGCTACATCAAATACGATGATGCGGTTCGATTGGCTCACGGCGTCGCGCAACGATCCCGTGCCCGAATCGTTCAGGTTGGTGACATGGTAGATTTCGCCACCACGACCGCCCGTGGCATTGCGACCATATCCCACGGCTGTCGGGAAGGCCTTGACGGCTCCGTAGTCGGGAAATTGCTCGGTGGTCGGCGGGGTCGGTGTCGGGGGTGTCGGATCGGGATCAGGCTCCGGGGTCGGTTCGGGTGTCGGTTCCTCCGTCTCGGGCTCTTGCGGCTCTTCGGCAGGTGCGTCGTCACCACCGCAAGCTCCGAAAAAGAGTGCGCCGGCAAGGAGTAGTAGGGTAAAGTATCGTTTCATGTCGTTGGGATGATCGTGTTATTTGTCCAATTCGAGGCAACCCATGATAAACGGGCCGGTTGCCTTGGCGTCGTTGTCGCGGATGCGCTCGCCGATGTAGTATTCGAACGAGCCGTCGCGGTAGGGATCGCCTCCCAGGCCACCCACGGCGCAGCAGCGCGTGAGCGAGAGAACACCGTTTTCGTCCTCGAAAATCAGGTCGCTGCACAGCGCGCGGTACGCCTCGACGGCCACCTTGCGATAGCGACGATGGATGTAGCCCTTATTGACCGCCTTGGCGATGGCGTACATACATTGTGCCGTGACGGAGGCTTCGGGGTAGTTGCCCTCACGCTCGGGGCAGTCGAGCACCTGATACCAATGGCCCTCGCGCTGGTATTTCGGCAGCGCGTCGGCCAGACCTTGGATGTAGGAGATGATCTCCGCGCGATCGGGATGATCCGTCGGCAGGAAATCGAGGTTATCGACCAAAGCCATGAACCACCAGCCGATTGAGCGACCCCAAAAGTTGGGCGAGTGACCCGTCTCGGGGTCGGCCCAGCGTTGCGAACGGCTCTCGTCCCAGGCGTGGTGATAAAGCCCCGTGGCAGGGTCGAATGTGTGCTTGTGGCAGAGCTTGATCTGCTTGACGGCCTCCTCGATCCACTGCGGTTCGTTGAACGTCGCGCCATACTGCATCAGGACGGGCGAACACATGTAGAGTCCGTCGAGCCACATCTGGTGCGTGTAGCGGAGCTTGTGCCAGAAACCGCCATCCGAGGTGCGGGGTTGCTCGCGGAGCTGATCGACCAACAGATCGAGCGCCTTGCGGTAGCGCTCCTCGCCCGTCACGGCGTAGCAGTCAAAGAGGTATTTGCCCGAATTGATAAAGTCGAGATTGTATTGCTTACGCTCGTAGAGGTGGATCGTACCGTCCTCATTGATAAGCGTATCGGCCAGTTTTTCGACATAGCGGAAGTAATCCTCGTCGCCCGTTGTTTTCCAAATTTGGAGCATGGCGCAGCAGCCCACCCCCTGCGAGTAGCCGAAGAAGGGGGATTTGCAGAAATCCAACATCCACGCTTCGGGGAAGCGGGCTCGCTCCGAGGCGGCAAAGCGACGAGCCATCTCGCCGTAAGGGAGCGTTTTGGCCGATGCGCACAGCGCTGTCAGCGACAACAGAAGGAGTGTCAGCAGGCGTTTCATGGTCTTTGCGAAGGTGTTTTGTATTAAAATACAAATTTAAGCAAATAAAGCCGTTTTTGCAAGCAGGTTTTCCGAATAAAAATCACTATATTTGTCCCATTCTATAAACATACCCGAATATGGAGCTGAAAACCTTGCAAAAAGAGTTGCACCGCCTGAATGAATTGGTGAGTGCTTGGCAAACGGCTGAAGATATAACAACGATTGAGCGCGATCTGGTGCTGGCCCGCCTGCGGGACGTGTACGAGGCATTGCGCTTTGGGGTGACGTGTGAAACCGCGGAGGCTCCGATAGTGCCTCCCGTTATGTCCGTGCCTGAGGAGACGCCTGAGGAGGTACTCCCTGTTGAGGAGGAACCGCTCGCCTTGGAGGCCGACGATTTCTTCTCGCTCGACAGCATCCTTCCCGTGGAGGAGCTCGCAGAAGAGCCTGCAACGGAGGAGGTTGCTCCCGAAGAGCCGCATGAGGTCGAGGAGGTGAAACTTCCCGTTGAAGCGGAGGAGGAACAACCTGACGAGGCCGAGGAGGAGTTTGCTCCCGTCGAAATCGCAGTTGCGGAGGAGATCACTCCCGTCGAAACGGAAATCGAGGAGGAGGTTGCTCCCGTTGCAGAACCCGAACCTGCCCCTGAACCTGCCCC